>NZ_KB291322.1:0-25679 GCF_000318275.2 Capnocytophaga sp. oral taxon 332 str. F0381 | reverse complement strand
GCACAAGCTGCAAGCTTGCGCCAGCGGGGGGGAATTATAAAAAGGAATATCAAATGAGAATTATAGGCTTAATTATAAGTTGTCTTTGGTTTATAAATATTAAAGCACAAACAGATAAAGATATGTATTTCGATATAAACAAATATAAAGATTGGGGAGAAATCTCTATAAGTTTAAGTTCCAAATATTATTTTAAAAATAATATTCTTATAAGAATAGCTCCACTTTCTAAAAGAGAGTGTATAGAAGAAAAATGGGAGGTATATACTAAAAAAGGAATACCACCCAAGAATAACTATTCATATCCTTTGGTGGGTAATGGTGAATATATTTACGCTTATTCTGCTTATAAAGAATATAAATATTACCATAAAAATGGATGTTTAGGAATATATTTAAACAAATTCTATGATTTTCTAATAGGAAAAAGGATGGAATATAATGACACCGGAAAGCTTATAAAAGAGGACGATTACGATAAGGATTACTCCTTTTCTACTGAATCTCTTTGTAAGCTAATTCAACAAGAATATAATTTTGATTTGAAAATACAAGAAATAAAGCCTCCATTTCTTAGAAGTATAGTTACTCGTGATTATTTGGAGGAATTTGGAAGATATTGTTATAAAGTAGTATTTGAAATGCCCACATCTTCTCTTCCAGAATACTATTCTCGTAGGATAATTTATATAGACGGAAGTATGGGAGAAATTTTCTGTGAAGAAGACTCTAATATAATATATGAAGAAAGAATGCCAAAATCTAAATCTTCTTTCCCTTCAAAAGAAGAATATCTGAAAAAAATAAAAAAATAAATCCCCAGAAACCACTCACACCTTCCAAGGCAAAACCTACACAGAAGAAGAGTGGAAAGCCTTTGAACAAGAACAATGGGAAAAATACCAAGCTAATCGAAATAAGAAAGGTGTCATATCCTAAATTAATAAGAATAAGAAAAGCAAATCAAGAATATGCACCACCTTTTGATAACTAATAAATAGATAGAAAAATGAAATACGCTTTTTAGTTTTATATTTGCAAAAAAAAACTATTCTTATGATAAAAACCACTATTTTCATCTTGTTTATACTTATAGCCTTATGGCTTACGGGCTGTTGGGGGTATAAAGCAAAACAAAATAAGGCTAATACTAATGCTGAGCCTGAATATGAATGGGGAGTAGCTGTAAATGCCCCCATAGGTTACCCTATACGGTTTTATGCAGGAAGAGTAGGAGGAATGTCTATAATACGTGAACTTTACTCCAAAACAAGAGAGCCTGATTGGGGAAATGCTGCTGGATATGAAAGTCATTCAATGGAAGAGTTACCCCAAAATGTAGATATGGTATGGCTTTCTTATAAAGAAGATTGTTTTTATAGGCTCAAAACTGCTATTGATTACGAAAAGATAGCAAAACTTTTTAAAGAAGGTTTTAATCAAAGAGTACCTAATGGAGAAGTAAGACATAAAACCTATGATACTATAGTAGTGGGTATTGCCCCTGGTGGTGTAGTAGTGCTGTGGGTGGGGTATGGTTATTTGCCTCTTACAGAAATAGGAAGATATCAAGCTGAGAAAATAGAGCTTAGAGAACCTGAAGGATTAGACAACCATCAAAGACTTATATTTAGTAAAAAGGATAGAGAAGAGGTTTTAAATAGTAACACCATCATTCCTGAGGATTTTCGTGAGGCAAACAAAAATAAACCTATTCCCTTTGGTCTATGGGATAGCTATCGGGACAATCAGTATCAGTGGTATCCTACTTTTGAAATTCCTGATGGAAAAATGGGAGATGTGCATTATCAATATTGGAATGGAGAAGGGTCTTTCTTTTTCTTCACAGACTTTATAACTTTAGAAGAACATAAAGATGTTTTTGCTCCCAAAGAGTTGTATCACAATATAAGAAAACTTCCTTTGTATAAGGAAATAAGTTTTACTTATAAGGCTGAAGATGGCATAAAATATGGAGTGGGACTTCAGTTTAATTGGGAAGATACTTTAGAAGCCTATAAAAAAGTATTTGGGGAACGACCTGAGGAAGTAAAAGCGCATTTGGATATTCGAATGAATCGCATCAATTCTTATCTTAAAGTTCGTTTAGTGGGAGATAATGGGAAAGAGGCTTTTATAGAACCTAAATTAATTGACATAGGGGAAGCAAATCAAGAATATGCTCCTCCTTTTGATAACTAAAAAATAAAGCTAATGGAAACATAATCATAAATATTTTGTATCTTTGCCGAAAATACTAACGATGAAACGTATATTATCACTTTTTTTAATTTTTATAACTATAACTACTTGGGCTCAAAACCCTTTAACTGCCTCTAACGCTAAGGCTCAACAACAATGGGTAGAGGATACTTATGCCAAAATGACACTCGATGAGAAAATAGGTCAGCTGTTTATGGTGTCGGTGTTTTCGAGTCATATAGGTACCAAGCGTGCTGACGAAATTACAGATTGGATAAAAAAATATCATATAGGAGGGATTATCTTCTCCAAAGGAGGTCCTAAACGTCAGGCTAAACTGACTAACAAATGGCAGCCGCTGAGCAAAATACCAATGTTTATGGCTATGGATGCTGAATGGGGTTTGGCGATGCGCTTGGACTCTACTTACGCTTATCCGTGGAATATGACGATGGGTGCTGTAAAAGATAATGCGCTGATAGAATATGCGGGCAAACGAATAGGAGCACACTGCAAAGCTTTGGGGATGCAATTTAACTTTGCTCCTGATATAGATATCAATACCAATGCTCAAAATCCTATCATTGGCAACCGCTCATTTGGTGAGGACAAAGAGAACGTAGCCCAAAAGGGGCTTGCTTTCACACGTGGTATGCAATCGGTGGGGGTGTTGGGCAGTGCAAAACACTTTCCTGGTCACGGTGATACGGCTAAGGATTCGCACAAAACGTTGCCTACTATCAACTTTACTGCGAATAGGCTAAATGAGGTGGAGCTTTATCCTTTTAGGATACTCTCTAAAGAGGTGGCGAGTGTGATGGTGGGGCATCTTAACGTTCCTTCGTTGGAGCCTAAACAGGGCTTGCCATCATCGTTATCAAAAGCTATTATCACTGATTTACTAAAAACGAAGATGCACTACCAAGGGCTTATTTTTACCGATGCGCTTGGTATGAAAGGGGTATCGGAATACTTGCCTGTGGGCGAGGTGGAGGTAGAGGCGTTTTTGGCAGGAAATGATATACTGCTGATGCCGGCTAACTTGCCCAAGGGCTTTGAAGCAATGAAAAAGGCGTATGAAAAGAAACGCATTAGTGAAGAGCGATTGGCGCACTCGGTAAAAAAGATATTGGCAGCGAAATACAAAGTGGGGCTTACGAGTTTTACGCCTATTGATGAGGCTACGCTAAAAGAACAATTGCATACTGAAGAAGATGATTTGCTAACCGAGGTGTTGTTTGAAAACGCTTTGACAGTGACACAGAACAAAGATCGTATTTTGCCTATAAAAGATTTGGAAAAGAAGCGTATTGCTTATGTGAAATTTGGTAATGACAGTGGTTGGACATTTTATACTACTTTGCGAAAATATGCAGATGTAACGCTTATAGAGCCTCAGAATGACCAACAGCTTTACAATGCGGTAGCACCTTATGACACGGTTATTATTGGCTTGCACAAGCCAGACAAAACGCCTTGGGATGCTTATAAATTTACGGCAGATGAATTGCGCTGGTTAGAACAATTGGGCAAGAAAAAGAAGGTGATTTTGACTATATTTACCCGACCTTATGCGATGCTTGATGTGAAGCACATTGAGCAATTGGAAGGGATTGTATTTGCGTATCAAAATCACAAAGTGGCACAAGATAAGGCTGCCCAGCTTATTTTTGGAGCACTTGAAGGGAAAGGGGTATTGCCTGTAACGGCTCACCCCGATTTGCCTGTGGGTACGGGTATCAATACGCCTTTTATAGGGCGATTGGCTTATGGACTGCCAGAGAGTGTGGGGCTGAAAAGTAGTGAATTGGCAAGAATAGATACGATAGCAGCTGAAGCTATCAACGAAAAAATGGCGCCAGGGATGCAGATAGTGGTTGCTAAAAAAGGGAAAGTGGTGTATCAGAAGAATTTTGGCACTTTGGATTACGATGCTGCTCACCCTGTGAAAGATTACACTATTTACGACTTGGCTTCGCTCACTAAAATACTAGCAACGCTGCCAGAGCTGATGCGCTTATACACAAAGGGGGATTTTAAACCTACGGATAACTTTGAAAAGCTATTGCCACAGCTGAAAGAGACTAACAAGGGGGCTATGGTGATGAAGGATGTATTGTCGCACTACGCTCAGTTTCAGGCGTGGATTCCTTTTTTTAACCGTACCTTGACAGCAGAAAAGCGACCTTCGCCAGAGTATTACCGCACGGTGGCGAGTGATTCGTTTCCTACGCCCGTAGCTAAGGATATGTATTTGCGCGAGGGCTATACGGATACGATTTATAAACGTATAGACGAGAGCGAACTGAAAAAAGACCGCAAATATTTATACAGTGATTTACCTTATTATTACTTCAAGAAGTATATAGAAAAAAAAAACAAGAAACCTCTGGAAATTGCAGTGCAAGAGCACTTTTACAAGCAGCTGGGAGCGTATAAGTTGGGCTACTTGCCTTTGGAGCGTTTTTCAGTAGATAGTATTGCCCCTGCCGAGATAGAAAAAACATTTCGCTGCCAGAAGATACAAGGCTACGTGCACGACCAAGGCGCTGCTATGCTGGGAGGCGTAGGTGGACACGCGGGTTTGTTTGGTACGGCTAATGATGTTGCCAAGATGATGCAACTTTATTTGCAACAGGGCTATTACGGTGGTGATTGGCTTTTGCAACCACAAGCAGTGCAGCTGTTCAACACTTGCCACTATTGCAATGAGGGCAACCGTCGAGGATTGGGTTTTGATAAGCCACAGTTGGGTAAAGCAGGTCCTACGTGTGGCTGTACGCCTATGGAGAGCTTTGGGCATTTGGGCTTTACGGGTACTTTTGCATGGGCAGACCCTGTAAATGAAATTGTGATAGTGTTGCTCTCTAATCGTACCTACCCAACGGCTGATAATAAGCTACTTATCAGTAAAAATATCAGGCAAAGAGTGCAAGGTGTGGTGTATAGTGCAATGACAAAAACTGAAAATTGAATTGTGAATAAAAAAAATTGCTTGTTTGAGAAATTATTTATACTTTTGCAGAATGAATGTAACTGCTGAAAACTAATGAAACGATTAGCTATATTAGGAGGTGGCGAGAGTGGCGTAGGTACCGCTATTCTTGCAAAACAAAAAGGGTGGGAGGTGTTTTTATCGGATAGAGGAAACCTAAAGCCTGAATACCGAAAACAACTGGATGATGAGGGGATTGCCTACGAAGAAGGAAAGCATACCGAAGATAAAATATTAGGGGCAGATTGTATAATGAAAAGTCCAGGGATACCTGATAAAGCGCCTATAGTGGTGAAAGCTCGTGAGCGGGGTATTGCGGTGATTTCGGAAATAGAATTTGCAGCACAATATACTGACAAGCCGATTATTGCTATTACGGGTAGCAATGGCAAAACAACCACTACGATGCTTACCTATCACTTGCTGAAAGAAGCGGGTTTATCGGTAGGCTTGGGCGGTAATATAGGTTATAGTTTTGCTGAGCTGGTAGCACATAGCAATCCTGACTATTATGTATTGGAAATAAGTAGTTTTCAGTTAGACGGTATTGCGACCCATTTTGCGCCTCATATAGCAATGTTGCTGAATATTACCCCTGATCACTTAGACCGCTATAACTATCAGTTTGAGAACTATATAGCATCTAAATTCAGGATAGCGATGAACCAAACGGCTAACGATTACCTAATATATGATGCAGATGATGAGGTGATTGCGGATTGGCTTCGCCATCATAAGGTAGCTGCAAAATTATTGCCCTTTACGGTGAAAAAAGAAGTAGCAGAAGGGGCTTACCTGAAAGATAATAAGATATATATGAAAATAGACGAAAAGACTACTGAAATAGAAGTAGATGAAATAAGCCTTAAAGGGATACACAATGTTAAAAATACTATGGCAGCGACCATAGCGGCGCGGTTATTGGCAGTGCGAGACCAATCGTTGCGCCAAAGTCTTAAGGGCTTTAAAGGGGCAGACCATCGCTTGGAGGAAGTGAAGGTAGTAGATGGGGTTACTTATGTGAATGACTCAAAAGCTACCAATGTAAATTCGGTATTTTTTGCACTCGATACAATAAAAACACCTATAGTGTGGATTGTAGGCGGACAAGATAAAGGAAACGACTACCAATCGCTGATGCCTTATGTACAGGAGAAAGTGAAAGCGATTGTGTGCTTGGGGGTAGATAATACGCCACTGTTGCGCTCGTTTGCAAGTGTGATGCCTAATCTTGTAGAAACGCGCTCGATGGAAGAGGCAGTGCGCTTGGCTAAACATTTTGCTGCTTCGGGAGATACGGTGCTTCTATCGCCTGCTTGTGCAAGTTTCGATTTGTTTGACAACTATGAGCACAGAGGTAATATGTTTAAAGAGGCGGTAGCTAAGCTTTAAAAAATAGTTAGGCTTTATTCATCTAAAAAAATATGAAAGAATTTCTTGATAAGTATCTCAGGGGTGATCGCTACCTTTGGGGTATAACATTGTTCTTTACACTCTTCTCGCTGGTGGTTGTGTTTAGCGCAGTTACCAATTTGCGCGATAATAGTACCCCCACACAATACCTTTGGCGACATCTTGGGTTTATTGTTACGGGGCTTGCAGTAATGTGGGTAGCTCACGCCTTTGCTTATAGGTATCACGCTTTGTTTTTTGCTGTAGCCGTATGGATAACAATCTTCTTACTTTTTTATGCGGCTTTTTTTACTACCGGAAGTGCTGAAAATACGATGGAAGCCCTCAATGAAAGGGTTACTAATGATAGGCGCTGGGTGCGATTATTCAATACTTTTACAATACAACCTGCCTTATTTGCGTGGATAGCTTTTGTGGGCTATGCGGCTCACTTCTTTGCTATTAACTACCAAAAGAAGATTACGCGCAAGCGAATGATGTTCTTTTCACTTTACTTTTTTTTAATTGTGATGCTGGTGGTTCTAGCAAACTTTTCGACTGCATTTTTGATATTTTCTTCGGTAGTGCTGTTGGCATTCTTGGCTTACTTTCCTATGCGTTATATATTTTGGGCAGTAGGCGCTATTATTGCTGCCTTTGCTCTTTTTGTGCTAATAGCCAAAGCTGCCCCCGATTTGTTTCCCAACCGTGTGGATACTTGGGCAAAGCGTATAGAAAATTATGTAGCAATCATAAAACCTGATATGCTTACGGAAGAACAAAGGGAAAAAGTGGATGACTACCAAGTGGAACGTTCCAAAATGGCAATAGCTAAAGGGTACTGGCTGGGGCAGGGTCCTGGGGAAAGCACAATGAAAAACTTCTTACCACAAAGTTCTTCCGACTTTATTTATGCAATTCTTACTGAAGAATACGGAATGGTAGGTGCGCTGTTCCTGATGGGCTTATATGTGCTATTGTGTTATCGTATTTTTTTGATAGCCAAAAATGCAAATAGTTTTTTTGGGAAGCTATTGGTGCTGGGCTTCGGAGCTGTGATAATGCTACAAGCGGTGGTAAATATGGCAGTAGCCGTGGCGTTTATCCCTGTTACGGGGCAGAACTTGCCTTTTATTAGCAATGGGGGTACTTCGCTCATTACTACTTATTTTATGATGGGATGTATCCTATCGGTAAGCGCACAACCCCGCAAGGGTGAGGAGATGGCAAAAGATATGACCATTGTAGAAACTTTTGAAGATATGCAAAAGCAATACGATAAATTGTAGAGGTAGTAAATTGTAAATCAGGGGTTAAAAATAAATAATTACTACATTAGTTTTTTTTATATAAATAGTATTGGCAATAGTGGGAAAAAGTAGTATCTTTGCCCGCTATTAATAAAAAGAAATGCCAAAAAGAGGAGTACTGTTGGTGAATTTGGGTTCGCCCGATTCATATGAGATAAAAGATATAAAGCGCTATCTGAAAGAGTTTTTGATGGATGAACGAGTGATAGATTATCCGTATTGGTTGCGCTACTTAATTGTATGTGGGATTATATTGCGTGTACGTCCGCCAAAGACGAGTCGTGCCTACCAAAAAATATGGTGGGAAGGAGGTTCGCCCCTGATTGTTATTACAGAGCGTTTTACGCAAAAGCTACAATCATTGGTTTCAGAACCTGTAGCGATGGCGATGCGTTACGGAAATCCTTCAATTGCCCACGGGCTGGAACAGCTTGAAAAACAAGGGGTAGATGAGGTGCTTTTAGTGCCATTGTACCCACAATATGCGATGGCTACTACTGAAACGATTGAGGTACTTGCTGAAAAATTGGTAGCCAAACGCTTTAAAGGAATGAAACTGACAAAAATGCCTCCTTTTTTTGGTAAGCCACAATACATAGCGGCACTTGCCGATGTGGTACAGAAGCATACGGCTCATTATCAGTATGATCATTTGTTGTTTTCGTATCACGGGGTGCCAGAGCGACATCTGTATAAAACAACGCCTACAAAGGCTCATAAGCATATTACTGAAAATATTGATTGTTGCGACCCTTATACTGCTGAAGGGGCACATTGCTACCGCAGCCAATGTTTTGAAACAACCCGTTTGCTAGTAGCGCAATTGGGATTGCCTTCAGATAAATATTCGATATCATTTCAATCGCGTTTGGGATATGACAAATGGTTACAACCTTTTACCGATAGTACAGTTGCAGCACTTGCACAACAAGGGGTGAAGAAATTGGCAGTGATTACTCCTGCTTTTGTATCGGATTGTGTAGAAACGCTTGAAGAGATACAAATAGAAGGTAAAAAGGTATTTACGGCTAACGGAGGAGAGGAATTTGTGATGATACCTTGCCTGAACGATAGCGACTTATGGGTGCAGGCTATGGCACAAATGATTGATGAGTTGTAAAAGAAAATATTTCTAACGAACTAAAAACTAAGAACTATGCTGGACTTTGGGATTGCTAAATCGATACACATTATTTTTGTAGTGAGCTATTTTGCGGGGCTTTTTTATATGGTAAGGCTTTTTATCTATCATACTGAGGCGTTAGAAAAAGACGAACCCGAACGCTCTATTCTTCACAAGCAATTTAGCTTTATGGAAGAACGTTTATGGAACATTATTACAGTGCCTGCACTTGTACTGATGACGATATCGGGTATTTATATGTTCTACACTATGGATTGGGCTTACTTCACTCAGGGCTGGATGCACGTAAAATTACTATTTGTATTCTTCTTATATATATATCATTATTATTCTTGGAAACTGATGCGTACCTTGCAAGGGGGTAAAACGGTACTTACATCGGTGAAGCTTCGTATGCTAAACGAGGTGGCAACGCTTATCCTTTTTGCGGTAGTATTTGCCGTAGTGCTTAAAAATCAGTTTGTTGATTTTTGGTATATAGCTCTTACAGCATTTATAGCTATGGGAGCTTTGATAATGCTAATCGTAAAATTGGTGAATGCAGGAAAACGATAACACCTAAACAATCTGCTGATGATAGAGTTGCTTAGAAAAACACCAGTTGAAGAACTACCTGCTATCGCAGCACAAATACGCAAACGTATTATAGAAGTAGTAGCGATGCGGGGGGGACACTTAGGCGCAAGCTTGGGGGTAGTGGATCTTACCATTGCACTTCACTATGTGTTTAACACACCTGATGATGTGTTGGTGTGGGATGTAGGTCACCAATGTTATGCACATAAAATACTCACAGGTAGGGCAGAGGCTTTTGACGAACTGCGTGCAATAGGGGGTATTAGTGGTTTTCCTAAACGCGATGAGAGTGTGTATGATGCTTTTGGTACGGGACATTCTTCTACTTCGCTTTCGGCAGTATTAGCAATGGCGATGGCCTCGGCACTGGAAGGGAACACTACAAGGCAACATATAGCCGTTATAGGTGATGCTTCAATAGTTAGCGGAATGGCATTTGAGGCGCTAAATCACGCAGGTACTACCACTGCTAATATGCTTATCGTACTGAACGATAACCAAATGGCTATAGACCCTACAGTGGGGGCACTACACTACTATTTGCAACGACTACAGCATCATAATAAAGATACTTTTTTTACGGACTTAAATATTCGCTATAAAGGGGTAGTGGATGGACACGACCTGAAGGCGCTCGTTGAGACTCTGGAGGCTGAGAAAAGCGAAACGGGGGTGCGCTTGCTGCATATACGCACTACCAAGGGCAAGGGCTTCAGAAAGGCTGAAGATGAGCAGGTAACTTTTCACGCTCCTCCTCAGTTTGACAAAATAACGGGTGAGGCTTTACCTAATAATACGCAATTACCTG
The DNA here is from genome assembly GCF_000318275.2 of Capnocytophaga sp. oral taxon 332 str. F0381. NCBI lineage: Bacteria > Pseudomonadati > Bacteroidota > Flavobacteriia > Flavobacteriales > Flavobacteriaceae > Capnocytophaga > Capnocytophaga sp. oral taxon 332. The sequence continues at coordinate 15,252 of NZ_KB291322.1, read as the reverse complement.
CTAAATACCAAGAGGTTGTGGGGGAAACGCTGTTGCAATTGGCTACTGAAAATCCTAAGATAGTGGCTATTACTCCTGCAATGAGCAGTGGTAGTGGCTTGCACAATATGCAACTGGCTTTTCCTGATAGGGTGTTTGACGTAGGCATTGCCGAACAACACGCTGTTACTTTTGCTGCGGGCTGGGCAGCTCGTGGTTTTGTACCTTATTGTGTGATTTACGCTACATTCTTGCAGCGTGCTTATGACCAACTTATACACGATGTTGCCTTACAACAACTGCCTGTAGTGTTTTGTATAGACCGTGCAGGCTTGGTAGGCGATGATGGGGCTACTCATCACGGGGTGTTTGATATAGCTTCCTTGCGACCTATTCCTAATATGATAATTGCAGCTCCGCGCAATGCTATTCAGTTGCGCAACTTGCTATATACCGCTCAGCTACCCTTGCAGCAACCTATAGCTATACGCTATCCTCGTGGCAGATGTAATGATACTAATTGGAAAGAACAGCCTTTTGAGACTATTGCTATAGGCAAAGGAGAACAAATAAAAAAAGGCACCGAAATAGCAATAATTACTATTGGTGCCCTTACTGATACGGTGCTAAAATGTATAGAAGCTACTAAAAATCCTTCTCGCTATGCTTTGTATGATGCTCGCTTTGTAAAGCCGCTTGACGAGGAGCTGCTACACAATATATTCTCTTGCTACCAGCGAGTTATATCGGTAGAAGAAGGGGTAGGCAAAGGAGGTTTTGGCAGTGCTTTAGCTGAATTTGCTTGTGCTAATGGCTATACGACTCCTTTAGAAATTGTAGCTCTTCCCGATACATTTATCGGTGTTTCTTCATCAGATTATATGAGTAACCTTATTCTTAGTCATCTTCGTGATCCTCTATTCTGATGTTGAAACTGTCATTCCAACTATTGCCGTAATCATCAACGATAGCAATATTGATAGGAATTGTAGCACCAGCAGGAGCATTAGCATCTACGGTGAAATTTAATACAGCTTTGTAAGTCTTCGGAAGTCCTTCTTGCCAAGCAGTAGTATGAGCGCGTATGATGTCGTACGAAATAGCGGGCGTACTATTATAGTCTATTACATAAGGACTATTGGTAGTGAAAGTAGCCTTTACCTTGCGTGCTTCACTACTACCTGTATTTTTGAGGGCTACATTCACTTTTGCCTTCTTGCCTCGTAATACCTTACCATCGGGGGTTTCAATATCTTTTATTACATAATATTCGGCAAAAGCTATATGCGCAGCTGTAGCTTTTACTACTACTTGAAAGCTCGATTGCCATTGATTGTTGAAGGCATCGGTAATGGTTATTTGAATAGGAATTACAGCGTTATTGGGGGTATCGCGTTTCACTTCAAACGACAATACATAATCACTTTCTTTGCTGAGTTTGTACTTATAAGCACTGCTGTTGCCCGTAATGTTGCGATAAGAGGCTTCAGGAGCATTTACGTTGGTTACGTATGCACTATTGATAGTAAAGGTAGCTTTTACGTCTTGCGCAGTACTACTACCGCTATTTTTGAGGGCTACATTCAGCTTGATGCGTTCTCCTTTATTCACTTCTTTGTCGTTGTTGTCGTCTTCTTTTATATAGTATTCGTGGAAGCCTATAGTAGCATCAAGAGCTTCTACCGTAACTGTGAAAGTGGCTTGCCAACTATCGTTGCCGTTAGTCATCAGTACATTTATAGGAATGAGCGTACCTGCAGGCGTAGTATTGCTCACCGTAAAACCTACGGCATAGTCGCTGTCTTTTTCTCCCTGACCTTTATAGGCAGTCATACCTATAGGCATAGTACCGTAAAGAACGGGAGTGGTAGGGTGAAAATCAATTACATAAGTACTATTGGTGCTAAAAGTAGCTTTTACATTGGTAGCAGTAGCGGTACCTGTGTTTTTGAGCGCTACGTTTAGGCGTACTTTTTCTCCTTTGCTGATGTGCTTATCGTTATTGCTGTCGGCATATAGGTACACATCTTGTAGTACAATAGTAGCTTTGCCCTCCTCTTTAGGTTTAGGATCAGGTTGTGGTATGGGTTGTTCGGGAGTAGGTGCTGGAGGAGTAGGGGAGGGGCTAGGCTTTTGCGGTTGTTCTTTTTCTTTGCAAGCAATACAGATAAAACTTGCGAGTAAGCTAATAAGTAAGTATTTTTTCATATTGAATAGTATTTAAAGGGTTAACAATCAAGATAGTAAAACTGCTATATTGAGGTATTGTCCTAATAAAACCGATACCGCTACGGCTATCAGCCATTTGGGGTTACGCTTGTTGTGGGCACTCATCAATCCTACGAAAGGCACTACAAAAGTGAACACTAGCATTAGCAATACTGTTGGAGCATAACCATTAGTCCACCATCGTTGGTAGTAGGCAGTTTCTTCAGGAATATTAGTGTACCATATCAGCATATATTGCGAAAACCACAAGTATGCCCATACAAAAGCAAAAGCAAAGAGGTATTTTCCTAAATCGTGCCAGTGTTGCGGTTTTACTTTGGGCAAATATCCCTTTCGCTGTGCATATACAGCCGCAGCAATAAGCAAGGCAACCCCCGAAAGAAGAAAACTACTAAATACATACCAGCCCAACAAGCTACTATACCAATGCACTGCAGGAGGCACCAACCAGTCGTAGGCTATAGGGGTAATGCTAATAAAGCTAAATATCAGCAATAGTATCTCATATCGTTTTGATTTCTGAAACAAAGCATATCTATATAAAGCATAGCCTGCCATATATAGCAACGAGCGCCCCAATAGCCATAAAGGTTGAGAATAACCACTATCGGCTTGCAAGGTTATGAAAGCAAGTACCCCCCATAGTGTAGCCATACACACCCACAACGGAGCCGTAAGCACACGTGTTAGTGGGTATAAAGGGGCGAACCATTCGGCATTGCAAACTCTGTTGATAGCTCCAAACACCAACAACCCTACTAATGTAAGGCTACAAAATACCGTTGTTATGTACAGATAACTTATCATTGTGGGGCAGCTATTTGTTCTACATATAATGTTACTTGCCAGCGTTCTTTTTCGGTAAGCTGGGTAGCAAAGTCGTTCATTGCATTTCTTCCGTAGTAGATAACGTGATAGATACTTCCAGCGGTAATGTCAATGTTTTTATAGTTGGGTACTCCAAATATTTTTCCTCGTTCTATCAATATACCTTTTCCGTCTCCCTTTTCGCCGTGGCATAGCGCACAATAGATGTCGTATAGCGCTTTGCCCTGTGTAAGGTGTTGGCTGCGTTGTAGGCTATCGGTTGCCAAAGGATTTTGCAGCTGTGTTTTAGCTTGCTCGTAGCCTTCTAAAGTGTTGGGGTAGGGGTAAGGAAGGTCGCCGCGTTTTATTGTATTGGCAGGAGGTGCTAAAGGGGGAAGTTCGTAAGCCTCGTAGGCAGCACTCTCGTACATATCGGGGGCAAATGTAGCTGCAGGAAGCTCGCTGTTCCTACACGAAGCCAATAGCAACAAGCCTACTAATGGCAGCACCCGCGTGATAACAAATTTATTATCAGTACTTTTTTTGATAGGATTAGTAGCTTTTTGAAATGGAAATAACCTACTTCGCCATAAGAAACTAAGTACTAATAAATGAGCTGAAAAATACACTATAAATTCAAAAATAATAGGTACGAACGAAGGTAAGTTCTGCCAAAAAGTTTCGTTAGGTTTGCCGCCAAAGTTTTGAGGCCAGCTCTCTATCATAGTATAGTAACACAGCCAGCTGCCAAAGAGCAAGCCCAAGCAACCATATACAAAAGTAGCCTTGCCCAATCTACTCTCTTTTATTCCTAACGCCTTATCCAACCCTTCTACAGCAAAAGGCGTATATACTTCTTTTATGGCAACTTTCTCTTTTTTCAACTGACTTACTGTCAATAGCAATTCTTCTGCTGTTGCACATTCTATCGTCTCGTTATTGGTGTTGTTTGCCATTTCTTTATCTCCAATTACGGGTGTTACAGCTTTTATTTCCCATTGAGCTATCATCGGGAAAGTACGTGCGTATAACAAGAAAAGAGCTAAAAAGAGTCCCAAAGTACCTATAAATATACCGATATCAACGTACGAAGGACTAAAAAGTGTCCAAGATGAGGGTAAATAATCCTTGTGCAACGAACCTACTATGATTACAAAGCGCTCAAACCACATTCCCACACACACCACAATAGCTATAAATACAGAAAAAGCAATACTTTGGCGCAGTTTTTTCAGCCATAATAGTTGTGGCAAGCACACATTACAAACCACCATCAACCAAAAAGCCCAAGCATAAGCCCCTGTAGCGCGGTTGCTGAATACGAATAACTCGTGAGGGTTGCCCGATAGCAGCGCCACAAATAATTCGGTGAGGTAAGCTACAGCCACAAGGCTTCCCGTTACTAATATGATACTATTGATAAGATTAATGTGTTGTAGTGTAATATATTGTTGCAATTTGCATACTCTTCGTAAGATAATCAGTAGCAGGCTTACCATTGCAAAGCCCGAAAAGATAGCGCCAGCCACAAAGTAAGGCGGGAAGATAGTAGTGTGCCAACCCGGTATTACCGAAGTAGCAAAATCAAAAGACACGATGGTGTGTACCGAAATTACTAAAGGCGTAGCAATGCCCGCAAGCAGTAGCATTACCAGCTCCAAGCGTTGCCACTCTTTGGCTCGCCCGCTCCACCCAAAGCTCAAGATGCCGTAAATATGCCGCTGCAAAGGTTTTACAGCTCGGTCGCGCAGCATAGCAAAGTCGGGGAGTAACCCTACCCACCAAAATACCAACGATACCGAAAAGTAAGTAGCTATCGCAAAAACGTCCCATAGCAGGGGCGAGTTCATATTATCCCACAACGACCCATATTGGTTGGGCACAGGCAGCATAAAGTGTAATAGCCAAGGTCTGCCCATATGCAGTATAGGGTAAATACCCGCTTGTATTACTGCAAATATAGTCATAGCTTCTGCCGAGCGGTTGATGGCTACGCGCCATCGTTGTCTGAAAAGCAGTAATATAGCCGAAATAAATGTTCCTGCGTGTCCTATGCCTATCCACCATACAAAGTTTGTGATATCCCACGCCCATTGCACCGTGTTGTTCAGTCCCCACACACCTATTCCTTGGCTTACGGTCAACCACATACACCAGCCTCCCCAAGCAGCAGCACTACAAGCTATTGCAAAGGCTAGCCACCAACCTTTAGTAGCTTTGCGCTCTATAGGGCGTGCTATATCATTGCTGATGTTGTGATAGGTATTCATTTATTATAGTTGTTCAAAAGTTATTAATTTACCACCAATGTTTGGTACACCACATTAGGGTCTGTTCCTATTTCTGCCAATAATTGGTACATACGGTCGCTGGCTGTTGCGGCAGCAATATCGCTTTCGGGGTCGTTGGCATCGCCAAATACCATTGCGCCACTATTGCAGGCAGCGGCGCAAGCCACTACATTCTTAAAGCCGTCTTTGCCTATAGCCTTGCCTTCTTTTTTAGCCTTGAGTATCACCTCTTGGGTGCGTTGTATACACAGCGAACATTTCTCCATTACCCCACGCGAACGCACGGTTACATCGGGGTTTAGTACCATACGCCCTATATCGTTGTTCATATGGTAGTTGAAAGCATTGTTTTGGCTATAGTCAAACCAGTTGAAACGCCTCACTTTATATGGGCAGTTGTTCGCACAATAGCGCGTACCCACACAGCGGCTATACGCCATCTGGTTTTGCCCTTGGGCACCGTGCATTGTCGCCCCTACAGGACATACATTCTCGCAAGGTGCATTTTCGCAATGCTGACAGAGCATTGGCTGGAACCCTACATTCTCGCCCTCAGCTTCATAGCGGTCTATCCGCAGCCAATGCATATCGCGTTGTTTGGCTACTTCTTCTTTGCCCACTACGGGGATATTGTTTTCAGCATTACAAGCAATCACACAAGCAGCACAACCTGTGCAAGCATTCAGGTCTATAGATAGCTTGAAATGATGTGGCGAAGGTGTTTTTTTGGTGTTGGGAGCTATTTTAGGGCGAGGATTCCATTGCTCGGCAGCTGAGTTGAGAAAATCATTTAATGAAACACGCCTCAGTAGGTCAGTTTTCCCTGCCAAGTCTTTTTGTACTTGCACGCAGGCAAAAGTGTGGGTACCTTCAGCCTTTTTTATCGTTACCCGTAGTACCTGATCTTCTGCCTCGTAAAAAGGATAACCATTCACGCCCACTTGCAGTTCGGCAGGCAAGCCTATGTTACGCCCGTAGCCCAAAGCCATAGCAGCACTGCCTGCGGCTTGTCCTTGTTGTATAAGTACAGGTACTTCAACGCTGATGTCTTTAGGGTTAGTAATACACACCTTGTCAGCCATTAAAGCACCATTGCTGTCTTGCCAATTGCGCACCCCTAAGCGCTGCGCATCAGAGGGCGAAAGGCTGAGGTAGTTATCCCAGCTAATGCGACTGATAGGGTCGGGGAGCTCTTGCAGCCAAGGGTTGCTCGCTTGCTGCCCATCGCCCATTGCTACCGATGAATATAGTGTAAGTTCTACCTTATGAGCAGGTATTTCAGTATTTACAAAAGTAAGCCTCAATAGGGGAGTCGCAACTCCCTCTTCTTCCACCCATTGGCGTGGTTTCAGTGCTGCGGTAGCCGCTTCTTGCACATAAGTGCCATTTTGCAAAGCCTCTTCCCAGCGTTTGCCTTTTAGTAGGTTATTTTCCCAATAGGCTTTTATATAATCGTAATAGGTTTGCGCACTGCCCATCCATTGCAACATACAGTCCTGCCATTGGCGCGTACCAAAAAGCGGTCGTATCACAGGCTGCATCAGTCCGTAATGATGTTTTTTAAAGATGACATCACCCCACGATTCTAAATAATGTGAGGTAGGAACAAAATATTTCGTTAGTACGCTTGTTTCATTAGGTTTTAAGCCGAAAGTAGCCGTAAAAGGCACTTCTTGTAGCTCGTTGGCAAATCGCTTACCCATAGAAGAACTAAAAACAGGATTTAGCTCGTTGATGAGTAGTACCCCTACATTGTTGTCGCGCATCAGGTAAGTGAGTTCGTATAAGGCTTGGGGGTTACCTTGCTTTGTCAGTACGGGGGTCGCCGTGCTATAGGCTTCGCTGCGCAATTGTTCATTGATACAATAGGTGATATAATGTGCCTGCCACGAAGTCATTCCTGTAACCACTACCGCTTGGCTGCCGGCTTGTTTCAACTCCTGTGCCAGCTGTTGCATACGGCGGTCTATAGTCGCCGATAGCTTGTATTCGACATCAACGTTTTCGCCTGTAAGGTAGCTGTAAAGTTTGGCTAAGGCTATGTATTGCGAGCTGGGGGCAAGGGCAATGCGTTCATCAGCTTTGGCTCCCGTGATAGTCATAGCCGCTTCTATTTGAATATGGCGCGACATCCCATTTTCTTTATTTGGGATACGTCCTTGCGCATAGCCTGCTTCATAATCCCCTGCGTACCAGTCGCCCAAAAAGTCAGCTGCAAATGAAACGATAAGCGAGGCTTTGCCAAAGTTGTAGTCAGGCAAAGCGCGCTCACCATAAAGTTTTTCAAAAGCATCTAGAGCGTAATGTTCAGTAACAGCATCACACTCTATAAGTCTAAAAGTAGGATATTTCTCTTTGAAGGCAGCCAGCAGAGCGTAGGCTGAAGGGCTTGCCAGAGTGTGGCTCAATAGCACAATCTCTTTGCCCTCTTCTTTGGCTTTGTTTAGGGCGGCTATGGTTTCTTGGTTTAGCTTATCCCATTGGGCAGGTTCGCTGTTAGGGTGCTTTCTTCCTTCGTCATACAAGCCCAATACCGAAGCCAATACCCGCGCATTGGTTCCCTTGCCTGCTAAGGCTTCGGGGTTGTTCCCTACAAAAATAGGTCTGCCTTCACGCGTTTTTACCAATACGCTGGCAAAGTCCTGTCCGTTAGCTATACAAGTAGCGTAATAGCTCGCTTCACCAGGTACGATAGCCTCTGGCTGAATAAGGTAAGGGATAGTTTTATGCACCACCCCTTCACAGCCCGCCAATGCCGCAGCTGCAGTACCAAAACCTAAGTATTTCAAGAAATCACGCCTTGTGGTAGCCATTTTGTTGTATGTTATTTTATAATCTTCATTTCATCTATCAGATAACTTGCATCGGCATATTTATCAATGATAAAGAGTATATACCGGATGTCCACCATTATATTACGACATATTTTAGGGTCGTAATACACATCGCTCATCGTACCTTCCCACACACGGTCAAAGTTTAAGCCTATCAAGTTCCCTTTAGCATCAATCGCTGGGCTACCCGAGTTGCCTCCCGTAGTGTGATTCGTAGCTATAAAGCACACAGGCATCTTGCCATCTTTGCCATAAATGCCATATTCTTTCCGCTCGTATAAGTAGCGCAGCTTTGCAGGCACATCAAATTCGTAGTCGTTAGGTACGTATTTTTCCATGACCCCGTCCAAATAAGTAAAAGGTTCGTATTTTACAGCATCAGCAGGCGAATAACCCTCCACCTTGCCATAAGTAACCCGCAGAGTACTATTAGCATCGGGGAAAATACGGTCTTCAGGTGTAGCAAATTCCAAGATACCTTTCATATACTTGCGCTGCAACCCTGCCAATTTATCAGTAATTTCCTGATAAGGCGCTGCAACCTCTACAAAGTAATATTCTACAATTTGCTGTATAAACTGCATACCCACATCTTTCTTCAAGATACCTTTAAAAGCCGATTCAGGCAGCTGTAGTGTCTTTTCAATTCCTTCATAAGAAGCCAAAAATGAATTGTTGTACAATTTGCCTGTTAGCAGTTTAGCGTTGAAGTTTTGTAAGTTAGGAGGTAAAAACTGTTTAGGTATATTTTTAGCGTAGTAAGCCACTGCCTTTTCAAAAACAGCCTTGTCCACTGCTTTGTCATAGTTTTTGTATGAGGTTTTAAAACTTTGCAACAATTCAGCTTTTTTCTCGTTAAAAGCTTCCTCACCGCGTTGCAAAAGCACGTTTTGCAGCTGCATAATTTTATAACCATTGTTTAGCAAGTCTATATGCCGCATAAATTCCGAAAACAAATCACTCGCTACCGAATAGTCAAGCGCTTGGGCGTAGAGTTTTTCCATTTCTGGCAATACAGTTCCGTATTCTGCCTTTCGGCTGTGAGATTCTATATCTTTTTTAAACTCCTCTTCTTGCTTTTGCTTTATTGCTACAGCCCCCGATTTTTTAAGCCCTTTTGCTTCACCTATCCATTTTTTCCAATAATTGGCAATACTAGCGTATTTAGAGGCGTATTTTATCTTTATTTCAGGGTCGTTACGCATAAAGCTGTCTTGTGTTTTCAGTATCACATCGCGTATCCCTATTTTCATAGGGTTTATCACATCTACCATTTGTGCTACAGCTATAGCAGGCAAATACTCTTGGGTGCGACCAGGGTAGCCAAACACCATTGTAAAATCACCCTCTTTTACCCCTTTTAATGATATAGGGAAATAATGCTTAGGTTTGTAAGGTACATTATCTTTAGAGTAAGCCGCAGGACGATTGTTTTTATCAGCGTATACCCTGAAAAGAGCAAAGTCGCCCGTGTGCCTTGGCCATACCCAGTTGTCCGTATCCGAACCAAATTTGCCAATAGAGGATGGAGGAGCGCCTACCAAACGCACATCTTTAAATGTTTCTACGATAAACAATAAGTACTGATTGCCCTCGTAAAAAGCACGAACTCTACACTCTTGCCACGCCTCTTTAGGTGTGTTGCGCAATACATTATTGATATTACTCTCTATTTTTGCGGTACGCGCCTCCTCATTCACCAAAGCTTCGGTATCTACTAGTACTTTAGAGGTAATATCCTCTACCCGAACGATAAAAGTAACACTCAGGTTTTCATTAGGTAGTTCTTCTTCTTGTTTTTTAGCCCAAAAACCGTAAGTAAGGTAATCATTAGCCAGTGTAGAATGTGATTGTATTTGCGAATAGCCACAATGGTGATTAGTAAGCAGTAAGCCCTTGTTGGAAATCATTTCAGCAGTACAACCCCCATTAAAGTGAGGCACAGCATCCTTTAGGCTCGATTTGTTTACCTCGTAAATGTCCTTTACCGACATTTTCATTCCCAAGGACTTCATTTCCTTGGCGTTCATACCTTCCAACAGCGAAGGTAACCACATACCGCCTTGCTGGGCAAAGCCACTTAGCCAAAATAGTAGTAATGCAAAAAGTAATGTAATTTTTCTCATTTCTTCATAAAAAGTTAATCGGTGCAAAGGTACAAAATAATGTTTAATAGTCAATGATTAATGATTAATTCTTTAGAACTATATAATACTCAACAAAAAAGAACTGCCGTTGTGAGCAGTTCTTTTTTCTTAATTTATTATGAAAAACTTATTTTTTAGTTACTACTTTCAGCATTTCGCAACCGCGTTGTTCACCATTGTCGCAAGCTTGCTCAAACCAATCAGCAGCACGACTATCCGATTGTTTTAAGCCTTCGCCGTGGAAGTAGCAGTGTCCTAAACGATATTGAGCCAATGCGTAACCTTGGCGAGCTGCTTCTTTATACAATTCAGCTGCACGTTCAAATGAGCGGTCAGTACCTGTACCATTATAGTAATAGTTTGCCAATTTGAAACGACCTACAGGAGAATTGTTGTTAGCTGCTTTTTGGTAAAAGTTCAATGCTTGTGCATACTCTTGTTTGTCGTTGTAGAAATTACCTAATTCGTTTTGAGCCTCTACGTGGTTTTGTTCAGATGCTTTGTTCAGCCATAGCAAACCTTTTGTTTCGTTTAAGCGTTTCATAGGTGCTTTAGGTTTTGCTACGGGTTTTAAACCTGTTTTTACAGCCGAACGGTGTGATGGCATACCGCGATGAGTAGCTGTAGTGCTTGCTACTGCAGTTGTAGCTGTGTTTGTTTTAGCTTGGGGGGCTTGTGCTTTGCCTTTTTCAGTTGTATTAGTGTCGGTATCGGGTACCATAGTCATATAGTATTTACCTAAGTTATACTGAGTTTCGGCATCGCCTTTTTTAGCTACTTTTTCTTGCCATACTAAAGCTTTTTCTTGGTCTTTTTGTGGATTTTTAGAGTCTAAATAGTACTCTATCAATCGTTTTTGTGCTACTATATTTTCTTGTTTAGCCAATTTTTCGTATAAAGCAAATGCTTTTTCAGTTGATTTTCTAACCAATTTGCCGTAGTAATAACCATCGGCTACTGCCAAAATCATTTCAGGAGTTGATGGGTCTTTAGGGTCATTAGCTTCTACTCTCTTCAACAAATAATCAAATGCTGTTTGGTTACCTAAATTAGCAGCTTTTACAGCCCATTCAGCGGCATCTTTTTCTGATTTTTTCACACCTTTACCATTGGCATAACATTGCGACAATAGGTATAACACCTCAGCATAGGCTTCGTTTTCTTGTTGATAGAAATACTCTAGCGACTCGTTTTGTTGTAGGGGTTCTTTTTGAGCAGCTTTCAGATAGTACTCAAAAGCACGAGTGTGTGATATATTAGTATATTTACCATTGTAGTGCAAATCACCTAGTTTTTTGAGAGCCAACAAATTGTTTTTGCTAGCGGCTTTTTCAAGGTATTCAAATCCTTTTCTTACATCTAAAGTAGCCTCTTCTAACAAGATAGCCCCTAAATTGTACTGAGCCATTACATCTCCTTCATCGGCTGCTTTTTGGAAAAGGTCTATAGCTTGTTGTGGTGAAGGACGTGTACCATTACCAGTAGCGTAGCACACACCTAAGTTGTTTTCGCTCACAGGGGTAGGGCTACTATTTACTGACTTATACACCCAATTGAAAGCATCGCGGAAAGACTGCGCATCGCCTATGCCATTGTACAAACACACTGACAGCTGGCGTTGCGCATCGGCATTGCCTTTAATAGCAGCGCGAGTGTAGTACTCTATTGCTTTTTTATAAAATTTAGGTATTAGCGGACTGTTGCCATAAAAATAATAATTACCCAATTTGTAAGCAGCATCAGGATTGCCTTTAGCAGCTGCTTTTTCAAACCATTCTATTGCTTTTTCTTCAGATTTTTGTCCGCCTTTTCCTTCCAAGTAAGCCATCCCTATTGTATATTGAGCATCGGGGTTTCCTTTTTCAGCTACTTTCATCAATTGTTGCAAGGCATCACCGCTGTTAGGCATAGCTTCGTACGCCCAAGAAGCCACAAGGTATTCAGCATCTAAATTTCCTTTAGCGGCAGCTTTTTGTGCCCAAGAACGTGCTTTTTGCAAGTCTTTAGCAACACCATCGCCAGTTTGGTAAGCTTTAGCGAGAGCCAATTGTACTTCGGGACTTTCTTTATCTGCATTTTTTTCAATCCACTGGTAGTATTTTTCAGTAGATTGAGCTACTCCTTTACCATCGCGGTAGCACAATGCCAATTGGCGTTGCGCATCTACATTACCGCCATTTGCAGCTTTTTCAAACCATTCAGCTGCTTTTTCTTCAGATTTTGCTACTCCTTGTCCTGTAAAATAGCATTGTCCTAATTGATATTGTGCTTTAGCATCACCACTCTCGGCTACTTTTTCTAACCACACTACTGCATCCTGATAAGAGCGTTTCACCCCCTTACCATTAAAATAGGCATCAGCCAATTCCGCCTGAGCCTGCACATCGCCTTTCTCGGCGAGTTTCGTTAACTTTTTTATGTCTTGCGAGTAGGTGCTCACCGCCAGCAAGACTGAAAACATTAAAATGAAGTTTTTCATAGCGTTATATTTTTTATGGATAAAATATTATATTTTGGACTGCAAATATACGTATTTTTTTTATATTACCTAATATTTCTTCTTATTTTTTTAAATTTGTTTCGTATTTCAAATAATTAAAACCATCCAGCTCGGCAGTCATAGAACCTACACGCAAGGCTGCTTTTAGCTTCACGGGTATTTTATTTTTGTCGTCTGTTATCCACATTGTGATGCCTTCTTCTTCTCTAAACACGCGCCCGTCTTGCACTATAGGGCAGAATTTCAGTGTTTTAACACTACCAAATTCAGTGCTTATCGTTTCGCGACCTAATAGTTTTAGTTTGAATTTGTAAATTTCGTCATCGTCAAAAATAACGTCCAGCACAATTTGGTCGCCTGCTTTCATTTTATCCACATTAGGATAATTGCGCAATGCATAAAATGCCGAAATTACATCTTGCAATCCCGGTTGGAAAGCTATTTCGGTGCTTTGTCCGTTTTCTACATTATCTATTTTTACTTTATTGTTGCTGTGGTTGAAATACATTTTGAGGTGCTTGGTATAGCCTCCTTCGTAAATATTTCGCACAAAAAGGCGAGGTTTGCCATCAGTGATGCCAAAATAACTTTCATAAAAATCTTCTACCTTGAAGAATACACGCGCCAATCCTGTAGTTTTGCCATAGCCCACTGCGTGAAATACCTTTTCGCCGTTGTACATTTCTTCTTTTACGTGCAAAGTAGCCACACTTGCATTGAAAATGCTATACTTTACCTTAAAGCGAAGCCATTCACCATTTTTAAAAGGCAATTCGTTGTTTTGCCCTACGGCTACACTACTTATTAACGTTACTAAAATTGCTGCTAAAATACTTAATTGTTTCATTCTATGTTAGTTATTAGATTGCACCATACCTTTTCACAAAATTTCAGAACCTACCAAATTCAAAATTCAAAATTCATAATTCTTTAAGCACAAAAACTTTGCCAAATTCATCATTCGTAATTCATAATTCTGTAACTCTCCTCGTCCCCTTCCAATATTTGCAGGTAGCTTTTGTAGCGTGACCAAGCAATTTCGTCATTTTCTAATGCCTCTTTCACAGCGCAATGAGGTTCATCGGTATGCAAGCAGTTGTTGAACTTGCAGTCTTCTTTTAGGGCGAAGAATTCTGGAAAGTAATCGGTGAGCTCGTGTTTGTCTATTTCTACCATACCAAAGCCTTTAATACCGGGGGTATCAATGATGTGAGCTCCAAAGGGAAGGTCGAACATTTCGGCAAAGGTGGTAGTGTGTTGTCCTTGCTGGTGTTGTAGAGATATTTCGCCTGTTTTGAGTGCCAATTGGGGCGCAATAGCGTTGATGAGTGTAGATTTTCCTGCCCCAGAATGTCCCGATACCACACAGGTTTTGCCCCGCATCGTTTCTTTTACTTTTTCTATATTTTTGCCTGTAGTAGCCGAAATGCCTATACACTCATAACCCACCTTGCGGTACAACTGTGCCAAGTACTTCACTTCTGCCAATTCATCGGGGGTGTAGGTATCTACTTTGTTGAATAGCAAAACGGTTTTGATGCTATAAGCCTCAGCTGTAACCAAAAAGCGGTCTATAAAAGTAGTGGAAGTAGGTGGATTATTAAGCGTAACAACCAAGAAAGCAAGGTCTATATTGGCAGCGATAATATGCGTTTGCTTAGATAGGTTTACAGACTTGCGAATGATGTAGTTTTGTCGTTCCTCAACGGCTGTAATCACCCCTTGCAGTCCTTCTTCTTGCTGAAAAGCTACATAGTCGCCCACTGCCACAGGATTGGTATTTTTGATACCTTTTAGGCGCATTTTTCCTTTGATGCGGCACTGGTAAAACACTCCGCTATTTTCTTCTTTTACGGTATACCAGCTCCCTGTAGATTTATACACAAGTCCTCTCATTCAAAAATAAGTATTTTAAATTATTTAGGAAACACCTTATCATATACCATATTGCTTATGCCTTTTACGGGGGCATAGAGCACAGATTCGGTTAGCAAACTTCCCGACAGCCATTTGTCGGTTTGCAAAGTACGTTCTAAGAACAAGAACAAAGAGCCTATAATGACGGCAGCTTTGAGCATACCAAAGAGTGCCCCTGCCAAGCGGTTTAGGAAGCCTAATTCGGCATCTTTGAGCATTTTAGTAATAATTTTGGCGAGTGTCATCAGCAGTAGCATCATCACCAAGAGGGTAATGACAAAGGCGATGACCTCTAAGGTTTGTTTTTCTACAGAAAATATATTACTTAACAGATTAGCGGTATAGAACGAAAAGTGTATTGCCCCATAAATACCTACCACAATAGCCAGTAGCGAAGCCATTTCTATAATAAGCCCTCGCATATAGCCCCTTACTAAGCCAAAACCCAAGATTACTGCTAATATAATGTCTATTTTATTCATATTCGTTATTTTGCTGATTTAAAGTGAGCCTGCGCCAATTCCACCCATGAGCGCAAGTTTGCAAAC
>NZ_KB291321.1:272-1235 GCF_000318275.2 Capnocytophaga sp. oral taxon 332 str. F0381 | reverse complement strand
TCTCCAAGTTCCTCAAAAAAGTTTAAACACGTTTTCTATTAACTTTTCCTGTTTGTATATTAATAGCAAAGTTTTTTCTTTTTTGTGAAAACCCAGCAAGTCTTTTCTTCTAAAGGGAGAATTATAATATTAATTCCTCTAATACTAAAACCATAACGCCAAGAAACTCTGTGAAAAGCCTCTTTATATGTCATTGGATAATCTTAGGTTCAATTAAGATGTGTAATTCATTCCTTATATTCCATCTGAATTTTCTTAACTTTCCCTGTTTTCATATTAACTATCATTTGTTTATTTTCTCCTTTGTCAAAAAACCAAAAAACGCCTTCATCTGTAGGAATTATCAATATATCTACATCCTTCAAGCTAAACCCATAACGCCAACAAACTCTTCGAAATGCTTCTCTATAGGTCATTGGATAATCTCTGTCTTTACCATCTTTATCTTCAACCCTTAGCAAATTCCCTTGCTCATCAAAATATTCCCATTTGCCTATTTTAAAATTAATAGAATTAGGAGTGAAAAATTCTTTTCCTCGTTCTTTTATCATTCCATTAAGATAGTATTCTTTGATGAGCTTATATTGTTTTTTGTATATCCCAAAAGTCTCAAAAGAATAATCTGATTTTACAGAATTTAAAATTTCAATAGTATCTTTTTTATGTAAATAATAAGAATTTGTTTTTGGATTCTTATGTTTATTAAATTTTTCTGTATCAAAATACTCTATCTCACCTATCTTTCTCTTTTTAGGAAGATAATCAGGTGTTGCACAGCTTAATAAAAAACAGCTAATCATTAATAAAATTATCGCTTTCATCACTCACTTTCTTTTTCTAATCCTCTAAATATGTTTTCATCTTCAGCAAAATCTGCTACTGTATCCCATTGCCATTTGTAAATAGTATTCTGATTTCTTTTATCATTTTCCCCTGCTGGCGCGAGCTTGTAGCTCGTGCCTA
>NZ_KB291321.1:0-252 GCF_000318275.2 Capnocytophaga sp. oral taxon 332 str. F0381 | reverse complement strand
GGCGCGAGCTTGTAGCTCGTGCCTAGTATAATAACGTGAGTTCATCTGGAATATTGAAGCTGTTCAAACTTTCTCCTATAATAAAATAAAAGTTCCCGAAAATTAGTAATTTTGTGTTTAGAAAAAAAAGAACACCAAAATTCAGCAACTTTAGGCAAAAATACAATAAATAAATTGGATTATTACCTTTTTAAGTGTAAAAAAGAAGGTTTAGCTTAAATAATGGAGAGCAACCAGATGTTTATTTTCTTG
>NZ_KB291320.1:33536-70601 GCF_000318275.2 Capnocytophaga sp. oral taxon 332 str. F0381 | reverse complement strand
CCGTAGACTTTTTGCGCAGCATTCTTTTTAAGAGTTAGTAGTTATTTAAAGATATGCTTTTTATCCTTGTATGTTAAAATAAGATAGTGTTAGAGTATTTAAAGATATAATCTAACGACTAAAGATTTAAGGTGGTTATAGTCAAAGGTCTCACCTCTTACCATTCCGAACAGAGCAGTTAAACCTTTTAGCGCAGATGGTACTACGGTTACGTGGGAGAGTATGTCGCCGCCTTCTTATAAAAGAGCAATTCAGTAATGAGTTGCTCTTTTTTTGTTTGCTGAATGGTGATTAGGTGTTAGACATTAGATTTGGATAGTGATATGGTATGTAAAGAAAAAGGCACGAACCTGTAGCTCGTGCCAATGAGGATTAAGGAATACTTTACAAAAGAGAATAAAAGTTATTCTTGTTTATCGGTATTTTCATTCTTTTCTTCAGCAAGTTTAGCTTTTATTTTGCTTTCTATTTTTTCCTTGAGTTCCTTGCTAATACCTTTTTGTTTGCGCTCTTCTTCAAACTTTAGAAGTCGTTCTTTATGTTTTTCAAAACCTTCAATGAAAACACTTTCGTCAAGGGGTTCTGTTGCTTTTTGCACTGCATTGGTAAGACTTTCTAAGACAGCATTTTTTATCTCACGTCCTGAAAAACCATCAGAAATTTCAGCTAATTTTTTGCATAGCTCTTCTTTATTAACCTCTGCACTAAAAGGTACTTTTGAGGGGATTGTAATATTAATAATCGCTTCTCGATTTTCTAGAGTAGGTAAATCGAAGTGGATGTGTTTGAGAATACGCGATTCAAAAGCTTTGTCATAATTGTCGGCTAAATTAGTAGCAAAGATAACAACCCCTTCAAAATTTTCTAAGAGAATAAGCATTTGGCTTCTGAGAGAGTTGATAGCTTGATCGGAGCTGTTGGATACGTTTTGGATACGTTTTCCTAAGAAAGAATCGGCTTCATCAAAAAATAGAACTGCATCGGCTTCTTTGGCAGCATTGAATGCCTTGAACAAGTTTTTAGGAGCGTCGCCCACATATTTAGACTCTACTTCAGCAAATCCCCAGTCCTCATAAATACGTTTTTGGTTTTCTATAAGAGTTAGAGACAGCAAGATGTCTTCTTTTACCTGAGGAGGTAAGATAACTCTTTCTAAACTAAATTTAGGAAATTGAGGAATAAATACCATTTCTTCTTGCGAAGTATTATTACTATTTTGTGCCTCCATACTTTCTTTACTTTTAAAACAGAATAAAGCTAACGCTTTTGTTTGGAATAGACAATAAAAAAAGCGTGCACTAATACTACTTTTGTTACTCTAAGGCACTGGAATACCATTACAACGCAAAAATAGATATAGCTCACGCCTTATAAGGGCGAGTATCCACTTTTTATCCTGCGTTGTTTTTTAAAAATTTCCAGTTTTTTAGAGTAACAGAATAAAAGCTAACGCTTTAATATGTCTTAATTTTGGTGCATAGTTACAATATTTTTTTATATCTCACAAGTTTTTTAACATTTATTTCTTCATAAAATTTTATAAGTCGTTTATTATCAGTGAGAAATAAAAAAATATAACTACACAACCTGAAAATATAAAAATAAAAAAAGGCTCTACTTTATGTAAAGCCTTTTTTTCTTGCTCCCCCTACTGGACTTGAACCAGTGACCCTCTGATTAACAGTCAGATGCTCTAACCAACTGAGCTAAGGAGGAATGTTATGTCTTTCTCAAATGCGGTGCAAAGGTACAACTAATTTTGAAACCTGCAAATTTTTTGGCAGAAAAATATTAATTTTTTTTATCTTTATTTTCTATATGTTTAAAAATCAATGAAATAAAAAATAAAAAAGACTTCGCTAAAAGTAACAATTTTCGGCGAAGTCTCTATTTTTTAGCAACAATTAGCTACTATTTATTATTTACAAAGTAGTGATAAAACCACGGAATAGTTTCAATACCTTTCAAAAAGTTGAAAATACCGTAATGTTCATTAGGCGAGTGTATCGCATCACTATCCAAGCCAAAGCCCAAAAGAATAGATTTGCTACCCAATTCTTCTTCAAAAAGCGCTACAATAGGAATACTACCCCCAGAACGCACAGGAATAGGCTCTTTGCCAAAACTCTCTTTGCAAGCCATTACAGCAGCGCGATAAGCAGGCGTATCAGTAGGCGTTACATATCCTTGACCACCGTGATGAGGCGTAACTTTCACACGTACCCCCTCTGGAGCAATGCTCTCAAAGTGCTTGGTGAAAAGTTCTGTAATTTCGTGATTATCTTGGTTAGGCACCAAACGCATCGAAATTTTAGCATATGCCTTGCTTGGGATAACTGTTTTAGCACCTTGCCCTGTATAACCACCCCAAATACCATTCACATCAAGAGTGGGGCGTATTGAAGCACGCTCAGTAGTACTATACCCCGCTTCGCCATATACAGCATCAATATCTAATGCCTTTTTATAAGCCTCCAACGAGAAAGGAGCTTTAGCCATTTCATCTCGTTCGGCCTGCGAAAGCTCTTCTACCTTATCGTAAAAATGAGGAATAGTAATGCGATTATTCTCATCGTGCAACGAAGCTATCATTTTAGTAAGCACATTGATAGGATTAGCAACCGCACCACCATACAAGCCCGAGTGCAAGTCGCGGTTGGCACTGGTAACCTCTACCTCCACATAACTAAGTCCACGTAAGCCTGTTGTGATAGAAGGTGTATCATTAGCAAGCATACCTGTATCGGAAATAAGAATAATATCATTCTTAAGCTTCTCGTGGTTGCGTTTCACAAACCAACTTAGGCTTTCAGAACCCACTTCCTCTTCACCTTCAATCATAAACTTCACATTACAAGGTAGCACATTGTTTTTCACCATATATTCAAGCGCCTTTACGTGCATAAACATCTGCCCTTTGTCATCACAAGCTCCACGCGCAAAAATAGCCCCTTCGGGGTGAATATCTGTTTTTTTAATCACAGGGTCAAAAGGGTCAGACGTCCAAAGTTCAATAGGGTCAGCAGGTTGCACATCATAGTGTCCGTACACCAATACTGTAGGTAAGGCAGGGTCTATTGTTTTTTCGCCATATACGATAGGGTAGCCTGGTGTTTCGCATATTTCCACCTTGTCGCAGCCTGCCTTTTCTAAGGCGTTTTTTACAGCTTCAGCTGTATTCAGCACATCTTGCGAATAAGCACTATCAGCACTGATTGAAGGCATTTTAAGTAGCTCAATCAATTCCGCAATAAAGCGATCTTTGTTCTCGTTGATATAATTTTTTACTGTATGCATATAATTTATAATTAACATTTTATAATTTTCTCTTCTCAATGGCTTGTATAAGCCTACTTATATACAAAGGTTTTTTTGCCCTTTTTAGTCCTAATAATTTGAGCAGCCAAAAATAAGAAAACTCTCCTTCGTTATAAAAATAGACCTCAAAAGGAAAAGCTCTCATATCCACCTGAAATTTTTCAGCAAATTCCAGCAAGAAATCGACAGCATCATCACCTTCTATTTTCAAGTCGTTATTAATAGCCGTATTCCAAAGCAATTCCTTTTCATTCCCCGTATATTTAGCTATCAATATTTTAAGCTCCTCATAATAAGTCATATTCTGTACGATTACGCTATACACTTTGGCAAAGCAGCGTTGGTTGTTATTTTTTACGTTGAATTACGAAACCCTCATACTCCTTATTAGGGATAAATATTTCCAATTCTTCTGTCTCCAACATTCCATAAATATCAAAATTTTCTTGAGCCTCTTCTAAGTATTTAAAAATACTCCTTCTGTACAATCTTGTTCGTGCAGGAGTACTCCCTGTTGCAAAAATATAAGCATCAGGATATTTGTTAGTAAACATAAAAACAGTTAGCACTACCGTAGCCAATACCATTTCAGTATCTCCGTTATCCGATACACTTTTATCATCTAAAAGTCCTGTTTCAAGGTTTTTATCCCCAAAAGCTAAATTAAATACCCCTTGTGCTATTTCTTGATAGACGACTAATTTTGCTATACTACCATTTTTCCCTTCACTTATAAACTCAAAACTATTTGACTCTTCATTCATTAAATTTACATCATAAGTTGGTATTTTCATTTTCAGTATGGTTGTTTATGGTTTTTAAACTCTTACCCTTGTATTGCAGGTTTTTTATCAAAAAATCCCTCAGGAAATTTTATTCTACCCCAAATTTCTTTAGCTTTCTCCAATTTCTTTACAAGCAAAGGATCTTTGCTATAATCTCTGTCAGATTTATCAATTGTAATAGTTACTTTTGAACCAAACTTTTCAGAAAGTTCTTTTTCCATTTTTGTTTTTTCTTCTTCTGTCATATCTCATATTTTTAACGTTGAATTACAAAGTAAAAGCTCCTCATAATAAGTCATATTTGGCACAATTACGCTACACATTTTGGCAAAGCATCGTTGGCTGTCGTCTTATGAAAAAAATTAGTGATTTTGTGTTTGAAAAAAAGTTCTAAAAAATAGGAACTTTCTGCAAAGATACAATAAATAAATGAATTATCCATTCTTTAAGTATAGGAAAAAAAGAATTTAAAAAAAATACTGTATCTTTGCGGTCTCAATAACTATTTTTGTAAATGACTTATTTCCTTCCTTTTTTGGCTGTCTTGCTGGGCTTTGCAGTTGTCTCCCTCTTCAAACTCTCTTCCCAGTGGTATATAAAATTATTGCTATCATTTAGTGGTGCTTTCTTGCTTGCACTTACTGTTTTTGTGCTGATTCCTGAAGTGTATCACCACGAAGAACACACTCACAATTTTAAACATATAGGCTTATTCATCATCATTGGTGTACTGCTGCAAATTGTATTAGAATTCTTTTCTCACGGGGCTGAACACGGTCATTCGCAACATACAGTAGCACATCAGCATACAGTCTTTCCGCTTTCACTCTTTATTAGCCTCAGTATCCACTCTATTCTGGAAGGTTTTCCTCTTTCGCACGCACACAATCAGAACTTAGTCTATGGTATTTTTATGCACAAACTGCCCGTAGCTATTGTTCTAACCACTTTTTTTATCAATTCAGGTGTTGGTAAGTGGAAAACAGCCTTCTTTTTACTATTTTTTGCACTAATGACACCGCTGGGAACGTTTCTGAGTGCGAATGTACCTCAGTTAGGAGCCTATCATACTGAACTTTCGGGGGTAGTCATTGGTATTTTCTTGCATATTTCTACAGTGATACTCTTTGAAAATGCTGAAGGACATCGCTTTAATTTATTAAAGTTTTTAACCGTTTGTATAGGTTTTGCAGTGGGGTATCTCAGTTAGAGAACCCCTACAACACCAAAATCTCATCTATAAACAACCACGCATCACCCCCTTTGGGCGGTGTTTTTACATTCTTTAGCTTAACCCTTACATAACGACTCTCTTTAGCGGCAAATTTTAGCACAAAATCCTTTAGTGAAGCTTTTCCTCTGATTTCACAAGGAACCTCCTTTGCAGCTACCTCTTCATAACGCTTGCTGTCTGCCGATATTTCTACCACTATTTTTACAGGAAAGTAAATCCCCGATGATTGAGCGTCCATTGCACCTACACGCACCTCACTCACTGTTGTTGCAGCCCCTAAATCAATAGTCATTTCAACATCATCACCCAGCCAACCTAACCATTGCCCATCGTGGAAATCCTTCGTGCCACGCACTATATTGGTAAGCGTTCCAGCTCCTTGCCCCCCATATTTTTTATGATAAGGTACCTTATAATGCACTTCCTTGTTCATAGCTTTATGAAATGTAATCTCCCCTGTAGTAATTGTAGTTGAAAAATTTCCCTGCATTACTGCTGCATTATAAGTAGTTGTTCCTTCAATGGCAATAGGCGCTGTATAACGCTGCCCTTTATTTATAGGCACACCGCCAAGTGCATACCTTATTTCGGCAGTAGGCACTTCGCAATCTAAGCGCAAATATACCTTTCCATCTTTATTTTCTACCGTAGGTACTACTTGGTACATCGAGCGCGAATAGTTGATGCCCATTGCATCCATTCGAGGCATAAAACGCTCTACACGCCCCATAAAATCTTCCCAATTTTTCAACTTACTATCCGTCCAAGCAATTTCGGAAAGCGCCAATAGTCGTGGGAAAATCATATATTCTGAATGCGATGTGGTTTCTACGTGTTCAGCCCACAAATTAGCCTGTACTCCTAATACTCCTGCTTGTTCTTGAGCCGAAAGCTTATCTTTCTCTAAGTTATAATGATACAACTGCTTCAGCGGCAAATAGCCCCCATTTGCCAGCGGCTCATAATCGGGTAATCCCTGATAATGATTGATATAACAATCACTCGTCAGTACCAGCTTATTACCTTGTGCCAACGCTTGTTTGCCAACCTCTATGCCACGCCAATTCATCACCACGGCATCCTTAGCCAATCCTTTTTCTACAATCTCGTCCCATCCCACCAAAGTTCTACCTTTAGAAACCAAAAAATCATTCACTCTATTGATAAAATAACGCTGCAACTGATGTATATCTTTCAGATGATATTCTTTCATCCGCTGCTGGCACTTAGGGCAATGCTCCCATTCTGTGTGAGTAGCCTCATCACCCCCGATATGAATGTATTTGCTTGGGAAAAGCTCCATCACTTCTGTAAGAACCCCTTCAATAAACTCAAAAGTCTCCTCCTGACCTGCACAATAAATATCTGTAATAGGCCATACAGCCCCTGAAGGCACCCCAATAGGGCGTTTGTGACACGAAAGTTCGGGGTAAGCTGCAATAGCACTCATCACGTGTGCAGGCATCTCTATTTCGGGCACAATTGTAATTCCTCTTGATGAAGCGTATTTTACCATCTCCTCAATATCCTCCTGAGAGTAATACCCGCCGTATTTTTTAGCGCCCTTAGCTATCGCATCAGCATCGTTGGGCACACGTTCGTCCCATAATTTATCCTCTTGGTCTACGCGCCACGCCCCTACTTCCGTTAGTTTTGGGTATTTCTTGATTTCAATACGCCAGCCTTCATTATCTACCAAGTGCAAGTGTAGCACATTGAGTTTCAGCAGTGCCATACGATCTAATGTTTTAAGGATATATTCCTTGGGGAAAAAATGCCGAGCCACATCCAGCATCAGTCCACGCCATTGGTGAGCAGGAGCGTCCTCAATGGTTACGGCAGGAATCACCCACTCGCGCCCCCTAATCTTGTGTTCCACTTCAGGCGGAAACAACTGTCGCAAGGTTTGCAACCCATTCCGAATTCCCTCAACATCACTCGCCTTGATGAGCACTTTATCTCTATCCGAAGAAAGTATGTAGCCTCCTGCAGGTAGCGTTTTGTCCAATGACAATTCCATATAATTACGCTTTGCTCTTTCTTTTTTAGGACGAGCAGACATCAGCTGCAATTCTTCGGCAAGGAGATACAACGGCAACAAAAACGCGGTTGTGTCACGCACGACAAACCTTGTTTCATCGTTAAATACAAAGTAACCCTCACCCATTTTCACCGAAAGAGGTTTGGGGATAATGGTAAGGTCTTTTTCGGTAAAAGTCGCCTCTTTTTTAGGCGATTGGCAAGCTGCTACTCCCAGCAACAGCAAGCCCATCAATAATATGTTTTTCATCATTTATAGTATTTAGCCACAAAGATATAAAATAATGTTTAAATTCTGAATTTTGAATTCTGAATTTTGAATTGTGAGCCGCACTTTGGTAAGGTTTTTTACTTATCGTTCGCTCATCCTTCGCTGAACCTTCGCTGAACCTTCGCTGAACCTTCGTCACATACTCGGCTGTGCCAGCTCGCCGACTTTCCTTCGCTGAACCTTCGCTGGGGGAATTATGAATTATGAATTCAAAAAAATATCTTCTAACGTTATTTTAAAAATATTTTTTGTTTTTTTTAAGTTGAGTTTAAAATTTTGTTGTATATTTGTAGCCTGATTAACCATTATGTTTTTTACGAAAAAAATGAAAAAATTACTTACTATTGTAGCACTAAGCGTTGCTTGTAGCTTGCAAGCACAAAAGCAACCTGTGGATTATATCAATCCGATGATTGGTACGTCTAACTTTGGGGCTACGCACCCTGGTGCTGTTGTGCCTCGCGGGATGCTGAGTATTTCGCCTTTTAACGTTGCCTTTGATACTACGGGTGAAAAAAATCTGTTGGAAAAAGACAGCCGATGGCTCTCTAATCCTTATGTAAATGAAAATAACTTTTTTACTGGCTTTACACACGCTAACCTAAGCGGTGTGGGTTGCCCCGATTTAGGCGTAATTATCAGTATGCCTACCACGGGGGCTCTTGAAGTAAATCATTTAAAATACGGCTCTACCTATAAAAATGAGGTAGCCAAAGCAGGATACTACAGCAACGAACTTACAAAATATGGTATAAAAACAGAAGCTACTGCTGCTACCCGCTCAGGAATTACACGTTATCACTTCCCCAAAGGTGAAGCCAACTTGCTCATCAACTTAGGCTTGGGGCTTACCAATGAAAAAGGTGCTATGCTCAAATTCGTCTCTCCTACTGAAGTAGAAGGGATGCGTATGGTAGGCTCATTTTGCTACAATAGTCCGGAATCTGCCTATCCTGTTTATTTTGTGGCAAAAGTTAATAAAGCAGCTCCTTCTTATGGCATATGGCAACAACCAGAAATGCACAAAGGAGTAGAAGCCCAATGGATGTGGTACAATGGGCAAGTACGCCTGAAAGAACAGTTTGCACGCGAGGTAGTAGGCGATAGTATAGGGGCTTACTTCCGTTATCAATTTGATAAAGAAGAGACTGTGGAACTAAAAGTAGGAATTTCATATGTGAGTATTGCTAATGCCCGCGAAAACTTATATCGTGAGATTGGCGACAAGAGCTTTGATGAGGTATATGCTACAGCACGCATCAACTGGAACGATGCTTTGCACGCACGTGTAGAAGGAGGTACTGAAGACCAAAAAACTATCTTCTATACAGGATTGTATCACGCCTTGTTGCACCCCAACTTGCTAAACGATGTAAATGGTGATTTCCCTGAAAATAGCACGAATAAAATTGGGAAAAACAAAGAGCGTTACACCGTGTTCTCATTATGGGATACTTACAGAAATTACCACCCCTTGATGACCTTGCTATATCCCGACCAACAGCTGCAAATGGTGCGCACGATGCTTGATATTTATAAAGAAAGCGGCTGGCTGCCTAAATGGGAACTCAACTCTACCGAAACCTTTACAATGGTGGGCGACCCTGCAAGTATTGTGATTGCCGATACTTACTTGCGTGGGCTTACTGATTTTGACATCCATACAGCCTACGAAGCGATGCTAAAAGGTGCTAATACGCTGGAAGACAATCCTATTCGCCCAGGTGTAGAAGAATATTGGAAAAATGGTTATTTGAGTGTAGATGGCGGTATAAGAGGTCCTGTATCTACCACTCAAGAGTATAATATCGCCGACTTTGCAATTGGGCAATTGGCTAAAAAATTAGGCAAAAAGGCTGATTACGAGCGTTTCAACAAACAGGCTTATACTTATAGAAAACTATTTGATAAAGAAACACACCTATTGCGTCCTCGTTATGCAAATGGTACTTGGTATGCGCCTTTTAACCCTGAAAGTGGTGCTAATTTTGAAGAAAATGTAGGCTATATAGAAGGAAATGCTTGGCAATACGTGTATATGGCAACACACGATGTAAAAGGTATGATACAGCTAATGGGCGGTGAAAAGCCTTTTGAAGCACAATTAGACCGCATTTTTGATACCAAACAATACGATATGGCAAACGAACCTGATATTGCTTATCCTTATTTGTACAATTACTTGAAAGGTAAAGAATGGAAAACCCAACAAAAGGTAGATGAACTTATTAAAGAATATTTCCAAAACAAACCAGCGGGCTTGCCAGGTAATGACGATACAGGCGTAATGTCGGCTTGGTTGGTGTACGGAATGATGGGATTATACCCAGTGAGCCCTGCTGAGCCTCTTTATACACTCACTTCGCCAAAGTTCAACAAAATTACCTTGCGATTAGATGAAAACTATTACCCTAATGGCGAATTGGTAATAGAAAGTAATGCTTCTGACAAGAATATTTACATTCAGCAAATATACGTAGATGACAAGCCTTTGAAAGGGTATTTCATTAGTCAAGATGATTTGCGTGCTGCAAAGAAGATACGTTTTGAGCTTAGAGAAAGCCCTCTTAAATAATAATCCAATTATTTGGTAGTTGTAATTTATTTTGTACCTTTGCATAAGAATTGGAATTATTGAATGGTAATTTGAGCCATCTAAAATTATAAAAACAATGGAAATTCAAGGACGTATTTTAAAGATAGGACCCGTACAAACAGTGGGGGCTAATGGTACTTTTCAGAAACGTGAATTGGTACTTGTTACTGAAGAACAATACCCACAATATTTGCCAATAGACTTTGTGCAGGAAAAGTGTAGCCTTTTGGATAATTTTCAGCCCAACCAAGTGGTAAAGGTTAGCATTAACTTGCGCGGGCGCGAATGGACAAATCCGGCGGGAGAAGTGAAATATTTTGTAAGTATACAAGCTTGGCGTATAGAAAGTGCTGATATGCAACAAGGTTATGGACAGCCACAAGGCGGGTATCCGCAACAAGGCTACGCTCCACAAGGGTATGCGCAACCGCAAGGCTATGCTCCACAAGGGTATGGACAACCGCAAGGCTATGCTCCACAGGGTTATGGACAGCCACAAGGCGGCTATCCGCAACAAGCTTTTGGGCAACCGCAACAAAGCTTTGGGCAACCGCAACAAGCCTTTGGACAACCCCAGCAAAGTGCTCCAGCAATGCAACAAGTGCCACCAGTAGCACCACCGTCATCGTCTGTAGATGATGACGCTGATGATTTACCATTTTAGTAGATTATTTTGTACTTTTGCCACCGATTAAATATTGGTACAATTGAAGAATACATTAAAAACATACCTTATAAAAGTTTTATTTGCTGTTGCTCCATTGGTATCGTGGCTAATGGAGAGTGTAGTTACTTTGTGTATGTGGTTATACAAAATGCTTTGCTATGCAGCTAAAGGGGTATGGGTATTGGTAGTAATGACGATACTCGCAATACCACTACTTGTGTATTCATTACGAGGCAGAAGCAGAAAGTTTTATATAAGATGCTTTCTTATCCCTACAACTATAGGGGTGGGAAGCATCTTTTTATTGATATTGCTTATTTATTTAGGGGTATTTGGTACGTTGCCTACAAAACAAGATTTGAAGGACTTACGACAAGCCGAAGCGAGTCTTATCTACGACTGCAACGAAGAGTTTATAGGTAAGTTCTATATCTTCGACCGCACGAAAATTGAATATAAAGACTTTCCCCCATACCTCATCAATGCCCTAATAGCTACCGAAGATGAGCGTTTTTACGAGCATAGTGGGGTAGATATTAAAAGCTTGTTTAGAGTATTCTTCAAAACGCTCTTGCTGCAAGATGACTCTTCGGGTGGAGGTAGTACCTTGACGATGCAATTGGCTAAAAATCTTTTTGGCAGGGAACAACGTTACGGCAAACTCACAATGCCTGTGCATAAACTCAAAGAAATGATTATTGCGCGGCGCATAGAAAAAGTATATTCTAAAGAAGAAATCATTGCTTTATATCTCAATACGGTGCCTTTCAGCGATAATACCTATGGTATAGAGAGTGCTTCGTGGCGTTTTTTCAGTAAGCCCGCCCGCGAGCTGACACTCAATGAGGCTGCTACCCTTATTGGCACCCTAAAAGCAAATTACAATTACAACCCTCGTACAGCTACCAAGCGCAGCCAAGATAGGCGCAATACCGTTTTGGCAAAGATGAAAAAAAATGGGATGCTATCGGAGAGCGATTACAATTTGAATAGCAAAGATAGCCTAAAAATTCACTACAACCCTATTGCAAGTAATGGAATTGCTCTTTACCTACGAGAGCAAATCAGATTGCAATTGCCTGAACTGCTTAAAGATATTAAAAAAGAAGACGGTACACCTTATAATATCTACAGAGATGGCTTGCGCATTTATACTACCATTGATAAAACAATGCAAGAATACGCCGAAATAGCTGTTAGAAAACATTTAGAACGATTGCAAAAAGAATTTGAACAGGCTTATGGCAAGAAGGCTCCTTGGAACTTAGATAATGCGTGGCTTAAGCAAGAAGCTAAGCGGTTGCCTATATATAAACAGCTTAAAGAGCAGGGCAAAACAGATGAACAAATATGGGAACTGCTAAGTGAAAAGAAAGAAATGGACTTATCGTTCTATGAAGAGGATAAAAACCAATTGCATAGCACTTTAGATAGCCTATCGTTCTTCTCGCGCTTGCTCAATACAGGTTTTGTAACTGTTGACCCACAATCGGGAGGAGTAAAAAGCTATGTAGGAGGGATTGACTTCGAGCACTTTAAATACGACCATATCCTACAGAGCAAGCGGCAAGTAGGTTCCATTTTCAAGCCTATAGTATACGCTACTGCCTTAGAGGGAGGAATGCCCGTATGCACTCACTTTTCACCACGCGCCCTCACCTACGCTGATTACAAATATTGGTCTCCTAAAAATGCTTCAATAACAGATGATGACCCCTATACATATTACTCCGTAGGAAAAGCGTTGCGCGAATCGCTAAATACTATTGCTGTGCAGGCATTGTTTTACGCTGGCTTGGATAACGTAATTGCTAAATCTAAAGCTATGGGTATTACTACCTCTTTGCCTAAAGTACCTTCAATAGCTTTGGGTTCGGCAGAACTTCCTGTGATAGAAATGGCGAAAGCTTTTACTACTTTTGCCAATAACGGAGTGCCTTCACATCCTTACTTTATACAAAAAATAGTAAATAAAAAAGGAGTTGTAATATGGGAGTATCACCCTAAAAAAGAAGAAGCTGCCTTACAAGAAGCTACAGCACAAAAGATGATAGAACTAATGCGTGCTACTGTTAATGCAGGTACAGCTGCCCGTATGCGTAGCCAATATGGGCTTACCAACGACCTCGCAGGGAAAACAGGTACTACTCAGGACAATAAAGACGGCTGGTTTGCAGGGTTATTGCCCAACCTTGTAATGATTAGCTGGGTGGGGAATGACAAGCAAATAGGCTTCAGAAGTACCCGTATTGGGCAAGGAGCTAATTCAGCTTTGCCTATAGCAGCCCTATTTGTGCAACAACTAAACCGCAATAAGAAATTCAGCAAGCTCACGAGGGCAACCTTCATTGTCCCCGATGAGATAAAAGAAGAAATTATAGCTTGTGATGCCGAAGTGCACGAAGGCTTTTTTGACCGTCTGCTGAGTTCCCCTCCTAAAGATACCATAAGAGCTGGCGAATTGCATTACCGCATCTACGAACGCAGCGATAAACTGCACGATATAGACGATGAAGAAGAAATTTCAATAGAAGACCTCAACGCACCTAATAAACCTAATAAAGACAAAGAAGAAGAGCAACAACCTAAGAAGAAAGGTTTCTTCAATCGGATTTTTGGTAATTAATCAACGGTATAGTTCTTGTAATTGCGCCACTTTTCAATACACAGCTGCATATCTTCAGGCAGCACACTGTCAAATCGCATATATTGATGAGTAATAGGATGTTCAAACCCTAAGGTTTTGGCGTGCAACGCTTGGCGCGGAAGTACCGCAAAACAATTCTCTACAAACTGTTTATACTTCGCAAAAGTAGTCCCTTTTAGCACTTTGTCACCACCATAACGCTCATCGTTGAACAGCGTATGACCAATATGCTTCATATGCACGCGTATTTGGTGCGTACGCCCCGTCTCCAAACGGCACGATACCAAAGTAACATACCCAAAACGCTCCAATACCTTGTAATGCGTAACAGCTTCTTTGCCGTGCGAGCCATCTTCAAAAACAGCCATTTGCAGCCTATCTTTCAAGTGCCTACCTATATGTCCGCGCACCGTTCCTTCATCTTCGGCTATATTGCCCCATACCAAGGCAATATATTCACGTTCGGTAGTTTTATTGAAAAACTGTTGTGTGAGGTGTAGCATAGCCTCTTCAGTTTTAGCCACTACCAGCAACCCGCTAGTATCTTTATCAATGCGATGCACCAATCCAGGGCGATTACTACTATTGTTAGGCAAATTTTCAAAATGATATACCAGCGCATTGATAAGCGTTCCGCTATAGTTTCCGTGCCCCGGGTGTACAACCATACCCGCAGGCTTATTCACTACCAGTAGCTGCTCATCTTCATATACGATATCTAAGGCAATATTTTCAGCCACCAACAAATCTTCGTGAGGAGGATGCGCAAAAAGCACCTTTACCTCATCGTTAGCCTTCACGCGGTAGTTAGCTTTTACAGGGCTTCCATTTACAAATATATTCCCCTGTTTGGCAGCCTGTTGTACTTTGTTGCGAGTGGCGTTCTCTACAAAGTTCATCAAAAACTTATCCACTCGCAATGGTTCTTGTCCTTTGCCAGCCTTGAAACAATAATGCTCATAAAGCTCATTACCTACTTCCTCATCGGGTAGTAGTTCATCGTAATCGTCTTGTTCGTATGTCATTATTCGCCTATCAGTTCTTCAATTGGAATTTCATTTGGAATGCTGTCATTCTCTTTATTTTCCAAGCCATTGCCGCAGATAAGGTCTATGCGCGAAGTTTTTACCAATTTTTCCCCTGGTAATACCGGCTTGCCGTTGTGTTGCAGTTCTAGCACCATATCCTTGCCAATATCATCTACATAAGTAATATTGCCAATAGTAAGCCCTACCGATTGCAATGTAGCTTCAGCATTGCGGCGTGTAACCTGTATTACCTTAGGCACCGTTACCTTATGGTAGCCCGTAGGGTTAATATTTAGGTATATTTTTCGGTTCTCTTTTACCCGCTCGTTAGGTTCAGGACTTTGGCTAATTACTGCCAAAGGCGGATATTTAGGGTCGTATTCAGTAGAATCGAGTACCTCATAGCGCAGGTGTTCTTTTTCAAAAAGAAGCTGCACCTCAGTAAGCGTTTTTTTCGTAAGGTCGGGCACTACGATATACTTTCCGTGATCAGTATAATAATCTAAGAGGTGAAGGGTAGCCCACACCAGCAGGGCAAAGGCTACTACGGCTAATAGCAGCTGCCCTAAGAGTTTTTGGAATATCTTTTTCAACATCTATTTTCTTAATTTTCTACTTTATCTTTTTCAAAAGGTGCAAAGGCAAGAGTTTGCGAAAGCGATAAGCAAGTACTAAACATTACAGCACCCCAAAATCCAAATACTTGAAAGCCCTCTACCAATTGTGCCGCCAATAGCACAATAATAGCATTGATAACCAACAAGAAAAGACCCAATGTCATAAACGTAATAGGCAATGATATCAGCGTAAGTATGGGGCGTACCACTATATTTAGCACCGATAACACCAAAGCCACCCATAATGCCGATTCGTAATTCTGTATCTCAGCGCCAACACGTAGGCTACCCAACAAAAATACTATCGTAGCCGTAACAAATAATCCTATAATGTATCGCATAAAAAATGAATAGTTTTATCGTAAAATTCAGTAGGGTTTTGAGCGTGAAGCCAGTGTCCAGCTTTGCTCACCTGCTCAATTACAGCGTTAGGAAAGTGAGTGTATATCAATGCTTCATCTTCGGGCATCACATATTCAGAAAATTCACCTTTTAGGAAAAGCGTTTTGCCGTCATACACATTGCCAGCAGGCAGCTCAGCCCCTATTTCACTTTCGTTATTGATAAGAGACGACAAGTTTAAGCGCAAGCCCAAGCGCTCCTTGCTTTCCCAATAAAGATTTTTAAGCAAAAACTGACGTACCCCCCAGTCGCTCACATACCGCTCCAACTGCTTTTCAGCCTCCGAACGCGAGTGCAGCGTGTCAAAATTAAGTGAAGCCAAGCCCTGCAAAAACTGCTCGTGATGTGGCGGGAAAAACTTAGGCGACATATCAGCAACAATGAGCGAAAGCACTTTATCAGGGTGCTCGGTAGCAAAAAGCATCGCCGTTTTGCCACCCATAGAGTGCCCCATTAGGTGAAAAGCCTTCAAGTGATGCCCTTCGGCATATTCCAGCAAGTCAGCTACCATCAGTGGGTAGCTAAAATCATCGCTATGGAAGCTACGCCCGTGGTTGCGCTGGTCTACTAAATGCACCTGAAAACCCGCTGCGGCATACTGCAAACCCAGCGTACGCCAATTGTCGGACATCCCTAAAAATCCGTGTAATATAATAAATGGCGTCCCTTCGCCTATAATTTGTGAGTGAAGCATATTTTTAGTTTTTAGTCGTTAGTCGTTAGCTTTTAGTGGTTTTTAGTCGCCAGTTATTAGATTATGAGTCGCACAGCCAATTCATAATTCATAATTCAAAATTCAAAATTACTCCGTGTTGTTCTCACAATCTCTAACGCACTTACCTTCTTTGTTGATAACAAAACTTTTATCGCCTATATACACCCGTGTTTCGGTGCGATTGTAAATAAAAGGCTCTATTTTATCGTATTTCACAGGCAGTAGCTCCTTGCCTTCGTAGCTATACAGCCCCCATTTGCCATTGCGGTGGTTCACTTGTATAGTGCCACTATTCCATTGGTCATCGTCTATATACGTATATTCGTCTTCAGGCACAATTATAGCCCCCTTATTGTTCACAACCGAAAAGCTCCTATTGCGGAAAGTTTCTATAAGATTCGCTTTATCTTTCAGAAAATTAAGCATATCGTAGAAAGGTGGCAATATCGTTCTGCCGTCAAGGGTAAAAATACCTCTTTTACCATCAATACTTACAAAAACAAGTCCATTTTCTATATGCACTTCGTCATATATTACAGGAATTATCACCTTGCCACTTTTGCTGATAAGCCCCATACGACTATTGTTGCCCACCTGAGTAAGTCCGTGCTGGGTTTTGCCTATAAACTCATAATACACCTCCCAGCCTTTTTTGTTGGTTTTATAAAGATTTTTCAGCTCTTCGGCGCCATATACACATTCGTTGTTTTTGTTGATAGTGATAGCCGTACCATACATATACACCATCGCCTCGCCATTCTCTTCAAAAGGCGTAGCCATAGAGTACTGAAACGGAATAACCACCTTACCCAGCGTGTTGATATAGCCCCATTTGTCGTCTTTTTTCACCGCAGCCAGTCCGTTGTAAAAGTCGTCAGCTTGGTCGTATTCCAAGCCGATAACCTCGCGCCCGTCTTTATCAACAAAGCCATATTTGCGATTTTTCATCACCCGCGAAAGACCGTCCATAAAGCGATGCGCTTCGTGGTATTCAAAGAGCGTATGCAGTTCGCCATCCCTGCCTACGAAGCCCCATTTGTAATCTACGCACACAGGGGCAGCATTGCCGTAAAAAGGATAAGCATAATGAAAGCGGTAAGGAATCACCAGTTTGCCTTTGGTATCTATAAAGCCATAACCTTTGTCGTAGAAGCCCGCAATAGCCAGTCCGTGGCTAAAATAATCAACCGCATCGTATTTTAGGGGGATTACGAGTTTTCCTTTTTCGTTTACGTAGCCCCATTTGCCGTCATTCATTACGGCGCATAAGCCCTCGTTAAATCCAAAAGGACTTACCTGTTCATATTGTTGTTCCCAATCTTTTTTTTGAGCCAGCATTGTTGTTACCAACAAACAGCACAAAACGGATAAGAAATTTTTCATTGTGGAATATTTTTCGGCAAAGATACGAAATAATTATTAAAGCTTAACGATTAAAGGTTAAAAAATAGTTGTTAGTCTTTTCATACCATACTCATATTTGAGTTACTCCACCGAACAATGAGCGAAGGAAAGTCGGCGAGCTGGCGCAGCCGAGTATGTGACGAAGGATGAGCGAAGGAAAGTCGGCGAGCTGGCACAGCCGAGTATGTGACGAACAATAAAAGAACGAAAGTCAGCAAGCTCGCACCTCTTTGGCAAAGATTTTGTGGGACAAAAATGATTAACAATAAAATCCACAAAAATGAAAAAAATCCTGTTCATACCCCTTTTTCTGTTACATTACTTACTCCCAGCACAAGTAGCCGAACTTACCCTGATTGATGCCCTCACAAAACGACCCATTCCCAATGCCGAAGTGTATTATACCACCTCGCTCAACGGCACCATTACCAATGAAGAAGGCAAAGCAAAAATTACGATAGAACCCGATACCCTTACCCTAAGCCATATAGGCTATATGAGCAAAAAAATACTCACAATCAATACTCTGACAAGCACAACCCTCTATCTCAATCCACAAGAAATACAACTTGAAGAAGTGGTGTTATACAACTACGATTTAAAGAAAAAAATAAAGTACGTTTTAGAAAATTATCACAAGCTGTACGACACCAAAGCTAAAATATTGGAATGCACTTATAGAGAAAAAACCACCAAAAACGGCAAACTCATACGCCTTTACCAAAACCAGCTAAATTGGTGGAGCAAAGATTATGTGTTCCGTTTTAAAGAACCTCTAAACAAGTTTATTCAAATAGAATTAAAAAACACCGATTATGCCAAGATTATTGGCAAAGAAGAAGATATATCCAACGAATTGGCATTAGAACAGAAAACCCTGATGATGTACCTGCATTTAAGTCCGTATTTAGTGATTTTGAACAATGCCCAAACCATTGATATTAAAAAAGTAGAAAAAGACAACCAATATACCATCGTAACCTTCGATGCCTATATCGAAAAAGTAGGCTTAAAGGTGTTTGATTCGGTTATTTACTTTGATAATCACAGCGGAGCTATCAAGAAAATCATTTTCAATCAGCCCCTTTCAGAAACAGTTGAAAACGTATCGAGAAAATCAAAAATCCCCTACAAATCAACCACAGAATTTGCTACTTGGGAACTCACATTTACCCCCTATAACAACAAAATGCTGTTCAGTTCATTTGCTGTAAAAGCCAAATTTAACATAGAAATAGAAGGAAAAACATACACCATTATTTCCGAAGAAAACTTCCTGCGTACAGGCACACAAAACAAACACATCAAGAAAGAAAACAGGATAAATATAGAAAATCCTTTTTTTGAATACACCCCACCTCACAAGCAAGGCGAAGCTAAATATATACTCACCACAGAAGAAGAAGAATTTATAAAACAATAAACATATACGATTCAAAAATAATCGCTATATTTGCGCCCAATTAAAAACAAATAAGCTAATGAACTTAAAAAGAGAATTATTCACAGCTTTCTTCTTGCTACTAACGTTTTGTATATCAGCGCAAAACGTTGAGGTGAAGGGAGTTGTAAAAGATGAAAAAGGCGACCCTTTATTTGGAGTACTCATCTTGAAAAAAGGTACTCAGCAAGGCGCAGCTACTGATATGGACGGGAAATACTCGTTGCAGGCGCAGGTAGGCGATGTATTAGAATACACTTTTTTGGGAATGCAAACCCTTAGCCGCAAGGTAACAGGCAATGCAACCATCAATGTAGTACTAAAAGATGATGTACAACAATTAGACGAAATGGTGGTAACAGGCTATGGTACCCGCAAGGTAGCCAGCAAAACTGTAGCTTCAGTTGCCCAAGTGCAAGGCAAAGAAATTGCTGAAGCTCCTACCGCCAATGCTATGGATGCCTTGATGGGGCGCGTAGCAGGAATGGTGGTGGTAACCGAAAACGGGAAACCTGGTGAGTCATCAAATGTTACCATTCACGGCTATGGCAACTTGTATAAAGTGTTAGGGAACAGCGAAGCACGAACAAGTCCGCTTTACGTAATGGACGGAGTGCCAGTAAGCAGCAGCGTGATGACCGACCTGAGTGCTAATGATATTGAAAGTATTACGGTGCTGAAAGATGCCGCTTCTACTTCAATTTACGGGGCACGTGCTGCCAATGGGGTAGTGTATATCACTACCAAACGCGGTAAGCGCAACGAGCGTACTCGCATTTCAGTAAATCACCAAGTAGGGTTTTCAACCATCGCAAGCCGTAAATTTTTTGATGATATGATGTCTCCCGAAGAATATATGAACTTCTGGAGTGAGAAAAATCCTAACTATATAGGTTTTTTGATGGCAGGACGCCGTAGAGGTACTACAGTGGCACAAGCTAAAGAAATTACAAATAGCTATCTACAAGAAAATCCTTACCACACTCGTTGGGATAAACTCTATTATAGAAACTTTGTACCTCTCACTCGCACCGATGTATCAGTGTCTGGAGGTACAGAACGTACCTCTTACTATCTATCAATGGGGCATTTAAACCAGGAAGGAAATACTTATGGAAGTGATTATAAACGCTATACACTCACTATGAGCGTAGATAGCGACATCACTAAATGGCTAAAAGCAGGAATGCACTTATCAGTAGGACATAACGAAACCAACTCCAACAACACTTCAGTAGGCAATTACACCATCAACTTACCTTTCTATTCTCCTACTGATGAAAACGGCAAAGAGAAGGATTTTATCAACTCTATATTAGGACCTAGTTACGGGGTGTTTAATCCTAAATATTTGGTAGAAAAAAATCCTAACTTTAACCAAAGTCAAGATATCTTGCCTATAGGCTACCTCACTATAGAGCCTATCAAAAATTTAGTATTCAAAACACAAATGGGGATACAGTTTTCAACCTCGCTTACTAATGCAGCGCATTTGCCTTCTTTTGTAAATTACAATAATCCTTCAACAAAAAATATAGGGAATGCCTCAGAAAGCGATGCGAGAAGCCTACGCAAAACGCTTACCAATACCTTAGAATACAAGTTTAGATTGGCTAACCTGCACAACTTCACCGCCTTATTAGGACAAGAATCTATTGAGAATAGAGGTAGGAGCACTGCTACTTCTTCTGAAGGACAATCAGTTGATGGGCTTGTAGCTGTAAAAGACGGTACTGATAAATTCGAAACAAAACAAACCCGCTCAACAGCTACTTATAATTCATTTTTTAGTAGGTTAGAGTACAATTTCAGAGACCGCTATTTTATTGATTTATCAGGCAGACGCGATGGTTCTTCTACCTTTGCTAAAAATCACCGTTATGCCAATTTTTGGGCAGTAGGAGCAATGTGGCGACTTAAAGAAGAAGCTTTCTTTAAGAATATAAAATGGCTAACCGATATGAGTTTGCGTTTTAGTACAGGTAGTTCAGGTAATCCTAACGGAGGTGGTGACTATTCAAGTGTTACCGAAGTACGCGCCAACCAATACAACGGCAGCGTAGGTTATGAAGTTGATAAATTAGGTAACCCCGATTTACTTTGGGAACAACAACAAAAAACTACTATAGGGCTGAATATAGTAATTGCTCGCAGTACCTCTTTCAATATAGAATATTATGACAGAAGAACAAAAGGTGCTCTTTCACGCCGTGAAACCGACTTGCTTTCAGGATTTGGTAATTACCCTGATAATGTAGCCGATATGGGAAATAAAGGGATAGATTTTTCATTCTCATCTACAATATACCGCAGTATGAATAATGATTTATCGATACGTCCTTATTTTAATATCAACTACAACTCCCAAAAAATATTAGGTATTTATGACGGTAAAAAGCAACTTATAGGAGAAGGACGCAATTACGCTTATGCTGTAAATGAACCTATCTATTATGCTTTGCCAATGTTTAAAGGGGTAAATTCTGATAATGGAAAACCCGAATGGTATCTACCTGGTGATAACAAAATGGAAACACAAACCGATGACAGTAAAATTACCAATACTTTTGCGGAATCGCTTATACAAAATACAGGTAAATTGCGTGTACCTCCTATCAACGGTGGTTTCGGATTTAATATAACTTATAAAGCTTTTACACTCGATACAGGGTTCAACTTTACATTGGGTAAATGGATGATTAACCAAGACCGATTGGCTACCGAAAATGCCAATGCTTTTGGTGTTGCCAACCACAGCCGAAAAGTACTTGACTATTGGAAACAACCAGGCGACAACGCCCGCAATCCACGACTACAAGAGCTCTATTTTACTCAAAAAGACTCTCGACTCTTAGAAAACGCTTCTTTCTTGCGATTGAGAAATATCAGCTTGAGCTATCGTATGCCTGAAGATATCGTAAAACAAATAAAATTCTTTGATGGAATTCGTTTCTACGGTACTGCTCGTAACCTCTTTGTATGGACAAAATACACAGGAGCCGACCCCGAATATGAGCAATCAATAGCTATGGGAGCTTATCTACCTACCCGTCAATTTACCTTTGGTGTAGAACTTAAATTTTAATAACAATGAAAAAAATAATAAAAAAATACTTATATTTAACAATAGCATTCCCTTTGTTGAATAGTTGTGCCGATTTGGATCAACAGCCATTTAATACACTTGGAGGGGATACCCCTTTCAAAACAGTGGAAGATGCTAAAAATTGGGCGACAGGTATTTATCCGAAGTTGATAAAAAATCATTTCGGGCCTAAGATGTACCTAACCGATTTGCAATCTGATTTTCTGAATATGAAAATAAGTTCGCTACTATCAGGTAGAGATTTCCACACGTGGGATTTTACCAATGGCGAAGCTTCTATAAAATCAGCTTGGGCGGATAGCTATACTGCTATTCAGAATATGAACTACGCTTTGCAAGGTTTTGCTAATTTTGGCAACAAAGAGGCTATCAAAGAGTATATGGGGCAGTATTACCTCACTCGTGCTTACTACAATACCTACTTAGTAACGCACTTCTGCAAAGCCTACAACGAGGCTACTGCCGATACTGATTTAGGACTTTCTATTTTTGATTATCAAGTAAAAGATTTTCCTGACAGAAGTTCGTTGCGTGCTACTTACGATTATATTCTTTCGGATATTAGCAAAGCAAAAACCTTATTGGCTGGCAAAACAGGAACTGTAGGAGCTCGCGAATTTACAGTAGATGCAGCTAAAGCCTTAGATGCCCGCGTACGCTTGTACAAAGGCGATTGGCAAGGAGCTTATAGCAGTGCTAAAGGATTGATAGACGGTGGTAAATATCCTTTAGTAACTGACGCTGCTACCCTACAAAAAGTATGGGAGAACGACCAAACTAATGAAAGTATCACACAGTTGGCTGTGAGCCTCTCAACAGGAGAACGCCCAGAAACTAACGAGATTTATATAGCTAAAAATGCAGATGCTATCAGTATGATTGATGGAGTAAGAACTTGGACTACGGTACCTGGAAGCACTCGCACAAGAAGTGTAGTGCTAAATGTAGGAATGGCTACCTATCTGCCTACTCAATCTTTTATAGACTTATTTGATAGCAACGATATCAGAAAACAAGCCTATTTGCTTCGTGATTACGTAACAGTGGCAGGTACAGGGAGTGCTTATACCCTTTATATGGTAGGAAAGTACCGCGATAACGTAAACCTAAAAATACGCCCTGAAGCCAGTCCAACCTATCTACACGAACCTAAAATATTTAGAATAGCCGAACAGTACCTCATAGCTGCCGAAGCGGCTTATAAAAACAACGATGTTACTAATGCTCAGAAGTATTTAAACCTTTTGCGCCGTGCCAGAGGGCTATCTAACGTAACCGCTACAGGGAGCGCACTTTTTACTGAAATACAAAACGAACGCAATCGTGAGCTTTGCTTTGAAGGTTTCCGTCAGCACGATTTGAAACGTTGGCAACAAGATGTAGTGAGAGGCACTCCACAACGTAGAGAAGTAATTGTAACAGACCCTGCAGATAAGTATTACCAACTAAACAAGCCTTATACCGATTATAAAATGGTATGGCCTGTACCTAATGCTAATATTCTTATCCGCGATGGTAAGTATAAGCAAAACCCTGGTTGGTAATTATTAATCATTAGCCAGCTTGAAGGTTGCGGTAAGTGGGAAATGGTCGGAGAGTTCTAAATAATGGGTTTGGAAGTGAATTACTTTCAGTGATTTGTGCGGTAGGATAAAATCGATCCGCATAGGGAAATAATGAAAGTTGTAGGTGCGCCCAAAACCTTTACCGGCTTGCTCAAAAGCATCATTCAGGTCGTTGCCGCGCACTCGGCGGTAGATGTACGAATAGGCGGTGTTATTGAAATCACCGCAAACAATAGTTTTATGAGGACTGTAGGCTTTATGCTCTATAAAGAGCTGCACTTGGTCTTCTTGCTTCTCGAAGCGCTTGCTGATATTTTCAACAAGCGCTTCTTTTTCTTTATTAGGGTGCTGGAAGTTGTTGTCGTTGGGCGTGATATGCAGAGGGTTGTCATCGGTGCTGAGGTGCAACGACTCTAAGTGCATATTGTAAAAACGAAGTGTATCGTTGCCAATGAGCAAATCGGCATACATAGCGTTGTTGGTGGTGTTTTCAAACTTCAGCGAGCCTGTTTTTAAGATTTTGAATTTGCTGAATATAGCTAATCCTATCTTATCGCTTTTTTGCTTTACAATGATAGATTTGTGGGGGTAGTTTTTGGGGTAATAGCGTTGGTTGTTGTAAAACTCTTGCAGTAAGATTACATCGGGGTTTTCTTTAGCAAAAAAATGGTTGATTTTTTCGGGCAATTGTAGGTCTTTATGCCAATGGTAGTGGTTGAACAGGCGGGCATTGAAGGATAGTATTTTGATAGACTCGTCTGTATCGGGGTGTAGCTTGAGGGGTTGTACCCATAGCTTGAGGTATCCGAAGCCGAGTACCAGTACACCTACCGAAAGCCATACCCAGCCTTTGTAGCGAAACATCCAATAGAGTGTGAAGAGTATGTTGGCAAGGAATAGGGCAGGGGTTACCAATGCCAGCACAGATAGGTTGCCTATGCGGTGTGGGGGTAGGTAGGGGATTAGGTAGGTGAGCAGTAGTGTGGCAGCTACGGCTATATTGCTATAAATAGTTATTTTTCGGAGTGTTTTCATTGGCGTGTGGGTTGTGTGTTATGGGGTTTTTAATTGGAAGCGGATATAGGTAATGGGCTTGCCTTGTTGTAAATAGAATTGTTCGTAAAAGGTTTGTATTTGTGTAACTTCGGGGGGTACGCCATCGCTGTTGTAAATATTGTGGTTGGCATAGAGCACTTTATGCCCTGCGCCGTGTAGTAAGCCAAGCGTATAGCCGTGCATAAATTCGCTGTCGGTTTTCAGGTGTATGTATCCTTCGGGTTTTAATATTTGGGCGTAGTGGTTTAGGAAGGTGGCGTTGGTAAGG
Organism: Capnocytophaga sp. oral taxon 332 str. F0381; assembly: GCF_000318275.2. Lineage (NCBI taxonomy): Bacteria > Pseudomonadati > Bacteroidota > Flavobacteriia > Flavobacteriales > Flavobacteriaceae > Capnocytophaga > Capnocytophaga sp. oral taxon 332. The sequence continues at coordinate 45,441 of NZ_KB291320.1, read as the reverse complement.
CGGTGTTTGGTGCGTTTGTATTTTATTTGAGGGTCAGGGAAGGTAATCCATATTTCGCTTACTTCGTGGGGGGCAAAGCATTGTTGTATGAGTTCTATTTGGGTGCGCAAGAAGGCTACATTGTTGATTTGCTGAGTAACGGCAGTTTTAGCACCTCGCCAGAAGCGCGCCCCTTTGATGTCGATACCTATAAAGTTTTTATGAGGGTTTTGCTGAGCGAGTCCTACAGAGTATTCGCCCTTGCCGCATCCTAATTCAAGCACGATAGGGTGGTTGTTTTTGAAATAGAGTTCGTTCCAACGTCCTTTGTAGGGGAAGTTGTTTTGCAGAAGTTCGTCTCGTGAGGGTTGTATAACGTTGGCAAAGGTTTTGTTTTCTTCGAAGCGTTTAAGTTTGTTTTTGCTGCCCATAGATTAGTTTTTAGTCTTTCGTTGCTAATTAGTTGTATTAGCGGTGCAAAGATAGTAATTTTTTTGAAATTAATTGATGGTAGCTTGGCTTAAGTTGTTTATTCTATCTGTATTAGCACGCCGTTTTTTGTAGCTTGGGGTGGTGTTGATAAATTGCTTGAAAACGAGGGTGATGAAATTGAAAATATTTTTGTATCTTTGCGCTCAGTAAAAAGAAGTTAGAATAATTATAAACATTGAGTAGAAAATTACACTTAATATTTGCGCTGATTGCAGGCTTGTTTATCTTGCTGGGGGCGCTTACGGGGGCTATATTGGCAGGGGAGTCGGTATACAACCAGTCTTTGCCTTACAAAAGCAATGAGTTTGAAGGGGCTACGCTTGCTCAAACGCTGAGGGCTTTGAAATATACAGATGTAGATGCTTTGAAACTCACGGTAGACCGCAATCACTTTGTGAAGGTAGAAACGACAGAGGGCAAAACGTTCTTTATACACCCGCAATCGGCAAAGGTGATTGAAGGAAATTATAAAACACCTGCTTTCATTCAGTTTGTAAAAACGTTGCATCGCTCGCTTTATTTGGGCAAGACGGGGCGTGTGGTGATGGGGCTGACGGCTTTGTGTCTTCTGGTAGTTGCCTTGTCGGGATTATGCTTGGTATTGCGCAAACAGAAGCGTTGGAGTAGGTTTTTTGCTAAGTTGCCCAAGGAGCGTTTTTATAATTATTACCACACTTTTTTGGGGCGTTGGGCGTTGCTTCCCATTGCAATTGTGAGCCTTACGGGGGTGTATATGACCCTCGAAACAGTGGGCGTAATACCTAAATTCAAAGAAACACACAATTACGAGGTGGCTTCGCTTCGTGAAGAGCCTGTGCAGTTTATAGAGAATATTGAAGCGTTTAATGTACCCCTTTCGGAAGTCAGGTCTGTTGATTTTCCTGCTTTTGAAGATGTAGAAGAGGTGTACAAGATAGATTTGATAGATAAGCATCTTATAGTAAATCAGTTTACCGGTGAGGTTATTAGCAGTAGTAGCAGCCCGTTTAAGAGCTTGGCTTATTTGGTGCGTACGTTGCACATTGGCAAGGGACACCCTATTTGGGCTAAGGTGTTGTTGCTCACTACGTTGGCAATATTGTTTTTTGTGTATTCCGGTTTTGCGATTACTTTGCGAAAACGGCACAAGGGGCGTAATCCGTTTCATAGAGCCGAATGTGAATATGTAGTGCTTGTAGGTAGCGAGGGAGGAACTACACGGCGTTTTGCAAGGTGGTTTCACGATGAATTGTTACGAGCAGGCAAGCGTTCGTATCTTGCTGATATGAACCAATATGGTGTTTTTGAGAAGCTGGAACAGCTGGTAATTTTTACTTGCACTTATGCTGAGGGGGAAGCACCCGTCAATGCAACTCGTTTTCCGGAATTGTGGACTAAGACCCCGCCTACAAAGCCTTTTGGGTATAGCGTAGTGGGATTTGGCTCGGCTTTGTATTGTAATTTTTGTAAGTATGCTAAGGATGTTTCGGCTTTGCTTGCCGAGCATAAATTGGCGAGCTGTGTGGTGCCGCTGCATACTATCAACGACCAGAATATAGAGGAGTTCAGAGTATGGGCAGAGGCTTGGGCTACAGCGCAGGGTATAGTACTGCGTTTGCCTGCCGATTTTAAGGCAAAACCTGAACGCAAGTTGGTTTCCTTTAAACTAATAGAAAGGACGCCTGTGCAGGGGGATGATATATTTATGGTGTGCTTAGCGCCGCAAAGTAGCTTGCGTTTTGCTTCGGGCGACCTTTTGGGCATTACACCCGAAGACGGTAGGGAACGACTCTATTCGGTAGCTAAATACGAAGGCAAAGTGTGGCTGAGTGTGAAGTTGCATCCGCAGGGGGTTGTATCAAATAAATTGAACGATTTGAAAATAGGGGATAGCCTACAAGCGGCTTTGGTAGTGAATAAGCAGTTTCATTTTCCGAAGAAAGCACCACAAGTGGTGTGTATTGCCAATGGAGTGGGAATGGCGCCTTTTATAGGAATGATTGCCGAAAACACTCGCAAAAAGCCTATTACGCTTGTGTGGGGCTGCCGCCGTGAGGAATCGTTGGAATTGTATCGCCCTTATATAGAGCAATATACTAAAGAAGGTAAAATCACAACTTATTGGCAGGCGATTTCGCGCGAAGGTGATCGCTTTTACGTGCAGGATATATTGCAAAGGGAGAGTGCTATGTTGGCACAATTATTACAGAATAAAGGAGTGGTGATGATATGTGGCTCGATGGCGATGCTCAAGGCTGTTAATGAGGTGCTGGAGCAGGTGTGCCGCACTCATTTAGGAAAACCCCTGAGCTACTTTGAAAATAGAAAACAAATAAAAACTGATTGTTATTGATTATGAAGATACATCGTTCGTTATATATGACTGAAAAAACTTTGGTAAGCGAAGCACAATGCTTGTTTGAAGAGTATAAGCTTTCGGCATTGCCTATTTGCGAAGGCGATGTTTTTATAGGGGTGCTGGATAGGGATTTTATAGAAGAAGATGCCCCCCCAAGTGCTACGATTGGCAATTATGCGTATGCTTATGAGCACTTTGCCGTGCACAATACTACCGCTTGGGACGAAGTGATTGAGGCTTTTGCGATATATAACACCGATATACTACCTGTGATAACCGATAATGGGCATTACTTGGGCTACTACCTATTGAATGACTTCTTATTGCAGCTTGCCGAAACGCCTTTCATAAAAGAAACGGGTCGTGTACTAATATTAGAACGACCCGCTGATGATTATTCGTTTGCACAGATAGGGCAAATAGCCGAAAGCCATTACAGTAAAATTTTAGGGCTTTACATTTCTAACCACGTAGGGAATACGGTGCACATTACCCTGAAAATTATTACTGAAGACCTGTCAGGAGTATTGCAAACCTTTAGGCGTTATGGCTATGGAATACTTTCTGAAAAAGAAGATGATAGCTATCGTGAGGAACTAAAGAATATATCTCGCTATTTTGAAAAATATCTGAATATGTAGTCTATCGCCCCATATAGATGAGCAATACACTTACATCGGCAGGCGATACCCCGCTGATGCGTGAGGCTTGCGATAGGGTAGTGGGGCGTATTTTCTTCAGTTTTTCACGACCTTCAAACGACAACGATACAATCTTATCATAATCAAAACCATCGGGTATGCGTACGCTTTCTAAGCGATTGAGCTTATCGGCGTTATTTTTTTCTTTTTCTATATATCCTGCGTATTTTATTTCTACTTCGGCACGTGTTTTTTCTTCTTGTGTAAGCTGGTGCTCGGTGAGGTAGGTAGTGAGTTTCTCAAGTGGTTCAAAATCGGCTAAAGATAGATTGGGGCGAGAAAGTACTTTTTGGAGCTTGTCGCCTTGTTTCATAGCAGAAGAGTTGTATTTCTCCAAAATAGGGTTTGCCTCATCGGGGGTAATGCTCAGGTTGGCAATGTAATCGATAAAATGATTTACTTTGCGCTCTTTAGCCTCGAACTGACGGAAACGCTCTTCGCTAACAGTGCCTATGGCATATCCTAACGGTGTGAGCCTGCTGTCGGCGTTGTCTTGGCGTAATAAGGTGCGGTATTCGGCACGTGAGGTAAACATTCGGTAAGGTTCTTCCGTTCCTTTAGTGATAAGGTCATCAATAAGCACGCCTATATAAGCCTCATTGCGTTTTAGCACAAAAGGAGCGCGCTCACGCACTTTTAGTACAGCGTTGATGCCCGCCATTAGTCCTTGTGCGGCAGCTTCTTCATAGCCCGTAGTACCGTTGATTTGTCCTGCAAAATAAAGATTTTCAATTAGTTTGGTTTCTAAAGTGTGTTTCAGCTGTGTAGGTGGGAAATAGTCGTATTCGATAGCATAACCAGGGCGTAAGAACTTCACATTCTCAAAGCCTGCAACCTGCGATAAGGCAGCGTATTGCACTTCTTCGGGCAAGGAAGTAGAAAACCCATTTACGTACATCTCTACGGTATGCCATCCTTCAGGCTCTACAAATAGCTGATGGCGGTCTTTATCGGCAAATCGATTGATTTTATCTTCAATAGAAGGACAATAGCGAGGGCCTACCCCGTGAATAATACCTTGAAACATAGGCGAGCGGTCGAAACCTGTGCGCAAGATGTTGTGCACACGCTCGCTGGTGTAGGTCATATAGCAATCTTTCTGAACAGCCAGCGGTTGGGTTTGTGATGAAAAGGAAAATTTCTGCGGATTGGCATCACCAGGTTGCGGTATCATTTTGCTAAAATCGAGTGAGCGAGCATCTACACGGGGTGGTGTACCTGTTTTCATACGTCCAGCTTCAAAGCCGTGTTGTACAAGGCACTCGGTAAGCCCGTAGGCAGCACTTTCGCCAGCGCGCCCTCCCCCAAATTGCTTAAGCCCTATGTGCATTACCCCATTTAGGAAAGTACCATTGGTAAGCACTACACTCTTCGCCTTGATAGTAATCCCCAAAGAGGTACGCACTCCTTTTACTTTATGATTTTCAATAACAAGGTCATTAGCCATTCCCTGAAAGAAATCTAAGGTAGGGAGGCTTTCCAACTGCAAGCGCCAAGCCTCCGAAAAACGCATACGGTCAGACTGAGCGCGAGGGCTCCACATAGCAGGCCCTTTCGATTGGTTTAGCATCTTGAATTGGATAGCAGTTTTATCAGTAATAATACCCATATAGCCGCCAAGAGCGTCTATTTCGCGTACTATTTGCCCTTTGGCGATGCCTCCTACAGCAGGATTGCAACTCATTTGGGCTATATTCTGAAGATTCATAGTGATAAGTAGCGTTTTTGCGCCCATATTGGCAGCAGCAGCAGCGGCTTCGCTACCAGCGTGCCCTGCACCCACTACTATTACGTCATATTCGGTTGTAAACACTTTGATATAATTTTAATGATTAGTGGTAGTAACTAATTGGAGGCTGCAAAGTTACAAAAGTATTGCAAATTAGCAAATTTGTTTATTTTTTGCTTCTTGATAGACTTGCTTCAGGAAATAATATTGTTCTTTGGGCATCGTAACGGTAAAAGGCTTGTTAGGCTCAGCACGGGTGTAGATATGCAGCATTTCATCAATATCAAAATCAGGGGAATTTCGATCGCTATTTCGCCGATGACGTACTTTGCGTTCCCAGCGCATCTCTGCAATGTCGTTGAAGGCGAGCCCTTCGGAATCAAAATTGGCAAGGAAGTATACCTTTTCGCGACAAATCACACAAAAAGGTTCATAACGCTGGGTAAAGCTCATCGCTTGCATCATTTGGGTGAAGAGGTTGTAATCGGCAGGGGTCATTTCTTCTAAGAGCTTTTGCAAGAGCTTTATATTCTGCTGGTGCCGCACATAGATAAATACACACCACCCGATAACGCCTGCCGAAGTAATATAAAGCATAAAAGGGTGTTCCTCAAAATAAAGCGTTATTTTCCGCAGAAAAGAATAGTCATCATCCCCGCTCAAGTCAAAAAAAATAGTAGCGTAAAAAGGTACACAGAGTAATACTCCCCAAAAAAGAGACGTCCCTACCAAATATTTCTTTAGCTTTGCGATATAGCGTTTTCGCTCTTCGGGCAGGTGCGGGGTGTAATAGCGTGAGGTTTTGTAGTTTCGCTTGCGGAAATGATTAACAACCATTATGCAGAGCACCCAAAAAGGGAGGGTAGCAATATAACTAATCATTTGTTTTAGACAGAATATTGTGAAGTTCTTTCACCGATTTTTCAAGTCGCCTCATACATTTAGGTTGCGTAACCTTGTGCCACAATAGCGGCTGCTCATACCACGCGGTATTGATACCTGCGCGGCTTACCCCCACCTCCAGAGCATCATCTATATTTACGATTGAAAAATATTCTGAAGGAAAATAAGCGTCTTTTACATCGTAAAAAACAAGAGCTTTGGGAAGGAAAAAATCGCCGTATTCGTAGGTCGTATGAGGCATTTCGGCATTCCAAACAACCGCATATTTAAAAGCCTTATCGTTTTTCCAGAAAAAGAAAGAAGAAGATTCTTGTGGTAGTTCAAATATTTGCAATTCGCCCTCAGGAATAAACGAAGCCATCCGAATAATTTCGTTGAATATATCAGTTGTAATAACGTTATTTTCCAAAGGTTCATTATGTAGTTTTCTCTCGCGATAATAGATTCGTGGCATAATATTTTTATAAGGTTGTATTTAGAAGGCAAAGGTATAAAAAAATATTTTCAGCAACAAAATTTTACTTTAAAAACAATTTAAAAATTGCATTGCTTATTTTTTAATGATTATACACATCCCCAAAATCAGCCTCAATAAAAATAACGTGAAAAATATTACCTTGTTGTAGTCCTATAAATACTTTATTGCTGCCAGTGGCACGAAACACGTGCAACTCTTTTATGTCAGGAGTAATAAAACTTGGGCATTGAGGTTTTATTTTGTCTATCGGAATTTTCTCCATTCCAAAACTGTGGCGTTGAGACTTTCTGATTTCTTCCCAGCCTAAAACACTCAACTTGTGTAAACGCTCTAAAAAATCCACAAAAAATTTAGAGTCATTACTGTTTTTATAAGAGACAGATGTTTGTAAGTGTTTGAATGAAAATAGAGGATAGAAATACTTCCTTTCAACACTATCATCTTCTTCAACTGGTTTTATTTTTTTCTTACTCATCCCAATTTACACGAGTTTTAAAGAATTTAGTCATTCTTTCCTTAGTAATAATACTTCCTTTAGCAGTAGGTATATTTTTCCAAGTAGGCTCATTATGGGTACGATGCATAAGTCCTACTGCCGAGAAGTCATTATATACCTCAAATACCTCATTGAGCAACTCCTCCTCATCATTAGTAAATTGAGCTATTCCCTCACTTGTAGGTTGCAAAGCGTTTTTTCCAAAAGCGTTGAACTCGTAATAAGCATTAGGAACAACAGGTCCATATTGCCACGCCTCTATCTCATCATCAAAGAGAGGTTTTTCAAAAACTGCTAAATAATACCCTTGTAAGTAATATAATAACTTTTGAAGTTTTAAGTTAGTTATAAAGTCCCCATTTTCAGTATTATTAGCTTTTTCTATTAGCCAATTGGCTACTTGTATAACGTTATAACTCATAATTATTTAAAAATCTATAATAGTTAAAATGAATAGAAAGAAAATTAGTAGATTTGACTATGCAAAAGTACAATATTATTTTGATATTGCAAAAAAGTTTGTAAAAATACTTACACCGCCAGTACCGACTATAACCTCTATAATGTGACAAATCAAAATCAATATTAACCGCCTTGAGTTATCAGAATTATATTATTCATCAAAAAAAGGAGTTACTTCGTGCTGTGTGAAATAATGGATTATTTCCTCTATATCTTGAAGTTCTACGTAATCTACTATTTTGGTATTGCGAAGGTTATTCCAAAGGTGATGATTTTCTTTTAGTCTTTTGTCCGGTTCTTCCCCTATAAGATAATATTTTCCTTTCTTATTTTGATTGTCGTCTAATGCTTTTGTCAGGGATATAAAGCTATTTATATTATTACTTATAGATTGCACACTTTTTTGTAAGTTAAGTATATCTCCTGCAGTGGGGACTTCATTTTTACCTATAAATCCAACTTTCGTAGGAATTAGAAGACTATTTAAATCTTCATTTGTAATTTCTCTATCTATATTAACTCTTTCGGACACTTCTTTATAAAAGAATATAGTTTGTGGTTTTTTCAATATATCAATATCCTTTTTTTTATCTATCAATACAGGATAACGAAACACATACATTTCAAAGAATTTTTTAAAGATATCTTCATTAAGCTCTATGTCAACAACAGTTGTTTCTCCAAATTGTATGAGATTGTTAGAGTATTTTTCTAAGTATGATAGATATTGTTTATTTACCCAATTATTCAATGTTTCTTTTCTGGTAAATAAAGTATCTGTTTCATCAGTATTAAAACTTTTATAAAGTGATTTTAGATATTGTTTTACAATAAGAAACGCTTCATTACTGAATAAGTTTTTCACTTTTGTTAGTTTTTCATCAGAATAGTTGAAAAACAAGGTATTACTATTTGCCATAATGAGCCCAACGCTAAATCTATCTGCTGATAGAGCGTTTGTGGATAAGTAAATAGGACAGTATAAGGTTTCCATTATGGTTTATGAATTATTGATGTTTGTATATATTCTCTAAATGTATGCGTACAAATTTTAAGCCAATCTTCTGTGAAAATTGTATTTATTTTAGTTTCATAGCTTTGTAAGTTTATATGCCATTTTTCGGGAACTTGACTTAATATAGATTTTAAATTATTTTGGCAACTCTTTGTAAAGATAGGAAATTCTTTCAGTAAAACGTCTACTTCTCGCACTATTTCGCTATTATTCTTGAATACTAATGTAGATAAATCAGAATTGAGTATGCTGTCGCATTGTGCTATTTGCTCTAAAGATTGGCTATATGCCATTGATGAATTAAAAATCTCCGTATTGTCAATGATGTACAAAATTGAGTACCCTCCTTTTACTGCTTGTAATAACAAGTTGTAGTTATTTGTTGTTCTATCTTCGTTGGATAACCAAATATCAAAAAGAGCTATTTTTAGCAAATCATTTTTATTCTTAATCCTTCTAACAATGCCTAAAACACTTTCCTTTATGGTTGTTCTATCATTAATACAGCTGTAGTTGTATCGTTGGGGGCAAATCGGCTATCCATACGCTTGCCTACTACCCAAATGATAGCTCCATCGCCATTGCACAGCAACCATTGTGATTCACGGGCTATCTGCGAGTACTTTTCATCAATAAAAAACTTACTGAGTTTCTTTTTGCGTCCAAAACCTAAGGGGTAGAACACATCGCCTTCACGCTTGTGTCGTAATAGGAGCGGATATTGTAACTTATCGGCAGCTATGCATATGGAGTGTGGAGTATTATCAATAGGATGAGCTAAAAAATTGAAGCACAACGCTATGGGCTCACTGATAGCTACTGTATTGCGTTCAATAGTATATTCTTGTGCTTGGATAGCGCGCTCTTTTAGGAACACACAATCCCTGTCTTTTACCAGCTGGTGTGTAGCCGATACGATATATTTACCTGCTTCTGCTTTAAAGAAGAGTTGTTCTAAATCGGGGGGATTATGGAAGCCGTATTTATAAAATAGCTTGTGGAGTACCAATGTCCGTTCGGGGGTGTGTTCCAACACATTTACAGCTATTTTTATGGGGAAAGTGTCATTTAAGAAAGCTTGTTTCTGAATTTGAGCTATATAAGCATCTATCAATCGGGAGGCTTGTTGCAAATAAGCCTGCGTTTGCTGAAAATTGGCTACAAAATTGGGGTGTACTTGCAGCAATTGTGGTGTAATATGATGACGAATACGATTGCGGACGTATTTATCGGTGTGATTTGAGCTATCCTCACGCCATTGCAGTCCGTGCTGTTGCGCATAAGATAAAATTTCCTCTCGTTGCATATGTAGTAACGGACGTACGAGTTGTGCTGTTTGTTGTGGTATCCCCAGTAAGCCGTCTAAACCACTACCTCGTGATAGATTGATGATGAAGGTTTCTATGTTGTCATTGGCGTGGTGTGCTGTAGCAATAGCACTACAATGGTGCTTTTTAGCCATTTCGGCAAACCAGCGGTAACGCAATTCGCGGGCTGCCAATTGCGTATTCAGTCCGCAATCCTTAGCATACTGTTTAGTATTGAAGCGTACGACCTCTAAAGCTACCCCCAAAGTAGCGGCATATTGGCGTACAAAAGCCTCATCGGCATCACTTTCAGCACCGCGTAAGCTAAAATTACAATGTGCCAATACGATTTCTATCCCTTGTGAGTGTAATAAGTGCGCTAATACCACACTATCAACCCCACCGCTTATTGCTACCAACCATTTTTTCATAGTTTATTCTCCTAACTCATCCCAAAACGGGCTATTGTATTGAGTTTTCCTATTAAATTTTTAGCTACTTCGGTACTATATGTTTTTTTGCGATACTGCGTAATAGGTTGTATTCCTACCAGCGTATTAGTAATGAAGAGTTCATCGGCTTTTTGGAGTTCAAAAGGCGATATAGAAGTTTCTACCACCTCATAGTCGGATACTTTTTTAAGTGATTTGAGTAGTATTTTACGAGTGATGCCATTCATTGCTCCATCACTTAGCTGAGGTGTTTTCAGCGTATTGCCTTGTACGACAAACAAGTTGGCATTTAGCATTCCTGCTATATTTTTATCGCTGTTTAGCAATATACAGTTTTGATATTCATTCTCTTGTGCAAATATACTGCCCAACACATTCACGATACGATTGGTATGCTTTACATTGGCAAGCAAATCTGGCTGCAAGTAAAAATCTTTGAAGAGTTCTACCTCATACGCTTCGTCATTGAGCACGTAGAATGGCGTTGCTAATTCTTCTACTTCTATCAGGTAATCAATCTGGTTGTGCAAAGGGGTATAATTACCTCCATTTTGTCTGAAAATACTGATACGTATTTTAGCTTGTTTATCTTCCAGCCCATTGGCTGTCACGGTACGCACTATTTCTTCCTCTAAGTACTCCATAGAAAAGCTCATTGGTATTTCCATACGCATAATACGCATTCCAGCCATTAGGCGTAAGTAGTGGTCTTCCCAAAAAAGTACCTTTTTCATACTGTATTTAGAAATGTCAAACACCCCATCACCATATCTAAAAGCACGATTATCTACCGATAGGAAGTGTTCGGTAGCACTTACAAGATTTCCGTTATAATTTATCATTCTCTATTTTTATAATCAAAAGTTTTATTAAGATAGTTTTTAGCCTCCTATTTGTAATTTCAAGGTACTGATTTGCTTTGTCCAAAGGTTTTTAGCCTCTTCTATTTCGTTGAGTAGGGCAAAATCGGTAACTACAAGTGAGGTTTCTTGTGTCATTTCATTTACTTTTATCTTTATCTCAAAGAAAGTATCGGCTTGTTCATCAGATTCCCAATGAAAACGAATCAAATCATCTTCTTTTTTGCGTAATAAAAGTGCTTTTTCTTCTACGCCGTCCCATACAAAGGTGTAATAAGGAGTTTTATAATGCACCTTATCGGCATACCAAGCTGCAAGCCCCTCTGGGGTAGCTATATACTGAAACAATAGCGACCGTGAGGCATTGACATCTACTTCTAATTCGTATTTTTCTTTAGTTTCCATATTGGCTCATTTTTATAGGGCGCAAGATACAGCATTTTTTTAATAATGCAAAATATTTTTCAAATTTATTCTCTTAGCACTCTTAAAAAATAAAAAATAGAGGTTGTTCTTGTTACGAACATTACAAAATAGGTGTGTATAGGTGGAGATAGTGGTTATAACACGCTGGTAGGAGATTGAAGAACTATGGAAGGAGGTGACTATCAAGCGTTATTAACTTTGAGGCTGTCCGAAAAGTTTTAAAAAGTATGATGGCGACATCTCTCCCCTTTGGGGTAGGGGGATGTT
>NZ_KB291320.1:26307-33516 GCF_000318275.2 Capnocytophaga sp. oral taxon 332 str. F0381 | reverse complement strand
CTTTGGGGTAGGGGGATGTTTATTCACATTGTAGCGGTGATTGGCAAATCGCCCTCACAAAATAAAACTTTTCGGACAGCCTCTTGAATACTATAATAGCTATTTTATTGCATATTTTTAGCTTCAATACTTAGGGTGGCGTGGGGTACAGCCATTAGTCGGCGTTTATCTATCAATTTGCCTGTAACGCGACAAATGCCATAGGTTTTATTTTCTATCCTAACGAGTGCATTTTTAAGGTCTCGGATAAACTTTTCTTGCCTAATAGCAAGTGCGGTATTTTCTTCTTTGCTAGTAACTTTAGAGCCCTCTTCAAAAGCTTTAAACGTAGGCGAAGTGTCATCAGTACCATTGCTAGCACCATTCATATACGAACTTTTTATGAGTTCTAAATCATTCTGAGCTTTTTTTATTTTTTCTTCTATAAGTGCTTTAAATTCTTCTAATTCTTTATCAGAATAGCGTACTCTTATTGTATCTTCCATAGTATTATTTTTTTATATTTAGTTCATTCATTTGTCATTTTTTTCAGCATCGTGTTTTTCAGCAGAAATCACCTTAGTTTTTTAGTTCTTTCAGCAAGCTCCATACCTCTACGCCTTCAATTTCTTCTTTATCTATTTGTTTGAAACCGTGTTTTTTATAAAAGAATACATTCATAGCTGTATTGGTAGAGAGGCTTAGGTAATGACCGCCATTGGCAGCTACCAAGGGTACTACTGCTTTGTCTAAAAACTTACCTCCTATGCGTTTTCCTTGCCATTGTGGGCTTACCAAAAAGCTCTCCAAATACCACGCTCCTGTAGGCACATTGTATTTGGCTGCCTCACTACTGCGTTCTAAGAACGGCAAAAAGTGATGTACTACATTGCTATAGGGTAGCAAATCAAGGGCACCGGAACGGATATAATCCCACACAGTAATGCGTGTTCTGCTTAAATCTTGCAATATGGCTACTGCAATAATATTGTCATCTTCTTCGGCTACCAAGCAATATCCTTTGCGGATATTACTTTTGGCTTGTACGTAATGCATCTTGTTCAAAAAGTCAATGTATTTACTATCGGCGGTAAAATGCTTGCTTAGAACGGTGCGATACATATTATAGTTAGCAAAAACGTCGGTTAGTAAAGTAGCTATTTTATTAGCATCATCGGCAGCAGCTAAACGAAAATCCATAAATAATTTAGTTTTTATAAAAAAGGCACTCCCTCACAACTCTTAAAATCAAACTCCAATGCCAAATTATTTAGTGCAAAAATAATAAAATAATTTAAAACAACAAAATATTTTTTCAGGTGGTGCGAGCCGCACAGGCTTCACATACTCGGCTGTGCCAGCTCGGTGCGAGCCGCACAGGCTTTTATCCTTCGCTCAACCTTCGCTTATCCTTCGCTCAACCTTCGCTCAGGGTTTGGTGAATTATGAATTGTGAATTATGAATTGGGGTAATTGTGAGGTGGAAATATAATGTACTAATATTCAAGTGGATATAAATGATAGAATTATTTTTTTATATTTTTTTTGGGCAAAAATTTGGAGATTTAAAAAAAAGCCGTACCTTTGCACCGCAAAACTGATAACAGTGGTCTATGGTGTAATGGTAACACAGCAGATTTTGGTTCTGTTATTCTAGGTTCGAGTCCTAGTAGACCAACCTTTTATGTTGCTTAAGTTGTTTGAGAAGCGCTTGTTTCTTAAACAACTTTTTTGATTTTATAGTGTAATAACTCTGAGCTGAACTTGGAAAAAGAAAGACTAATATTAAAAAAACATTCTAAATACTTGTGTGGAATAAATATAAATAGTACCTTTGCAGCGTTTTTATAAGTTATTAATAATGTTGCAGTTTCTATCTCTGTTGCGCTTACGTACTATTATAGGGGTTATTATCTTGTGGCTTTTGCCGCTGTCTTCTTGGGCGCAACCTGCCGATAAAGGTTTTATTTCGGGGAAAATACTTTACAAAAACGGGACTCCTGCTGCCAATGTGGTGTTGGTGTTACAGCCTTTGGGGGTTTATGAGTATACCGATGACAAAGGTACTTTCACATTGGCAGCTATTCCGCTGGGGAAAGAATACAACTTGGAAATTCGTCCTTTTGATTACGGAAACAAGCCTATTATTGTGAAAGTAAACGCTACCCAACCTCATAATAAAGTGATTGTAAAATTGGAACGCAATGAAGAAATTTCGCTAAGCGAGGTGGTGGTAGTGCAAAAGCACAAAGGGGCGCAAACTAAAGAAAAGGGATTTGCAATGGCGGTGGTAAATACCAAAGAAGCAAGTTTGAAAAACCTGCAAACTACAGAACTTTTGGGGCGCACTGCTGGGCTAAAAATACGACAAACGGCTGGATTAGGTTCGGAACTGAGCTATAACCTCAACGGGCTTACGGGCAACTCGGTGCGTATTTTTATAGATGGTATCCCGATGCGCAACTATGGGCGTTCGTTTTCACTCAGTAGCATTCCTCCTTCAATGATTGAGCGTATAGAAGTATATAAAGGAGTATTGCCTACTGAACTATCGGAAGATGCGCTGGGTGGAGGCATCAACGTAGTGCTAAAAAAAGAAATGCGCAATACACTTGTTAGTTCGTATTCTTACGGCTCATTCAACACCCACCAATGGGATTTAAACGCCTCTTTCAGAGAACAAAAAACAGGGATAACGCTGGGGCTCTCTTCTTTTCATAACTATACCGATAACAACTACGAAGTGTGGGGTGAAGGGGTGTATATTACCGACATCAGTACGGGGCGTATGAAACCTATCAGGGTAAAGCGTTTTCACGACAGCTACTACGCTATGGGCTTGAAAGGTACGCTGGGGGTGGTGCATAAAAAATGGGCTGACGACTTTAGCGTGGGCTTTATGTTTTCGCAAATGCAAAAAGACATACAAACGGGAGCAACAATGCACATTGTTTATGGTGATAGGCGCACTTATAGCCATAGTCGTATGGCAAACCTACAATACCGCAAAAACGACCTCCTCTTAAAAGGTTTAAACTTCAAAACCTATACTACTTATTCGTTAGTTTTTAGGAATGTGATAGACGACAGTCCTTATGTGTACAACTGGCGGGGGGAACGTATGCGCAATTTTGACGGTAGCTATATGACTCGCTCGCAAGGAGGCGAAGCAGGCAACGCTACTCGTGCCGAAAATACGGAAGCAGGACTCTCTAACCGCTCACAGCTTTCTTACCGATTAGCAAGAGCACACACCATAGGCGCAACTTTCTTTTACGAAGATTTTTCGCGTAAGGTGGACGACCCTTTGCAGTCTGCTAGTGTGAGGAATGCAATGGACAAGCTCAGTTATGGGAAGTATATATGGGGGGCGAATTACGAAGGGAAGTATTTTAAAAATAAACTCAACACTACTTTTTTCTACAAATCATATCACCAGAGTGTATCGCTCACGGAGATGAAAGAGCGTATCCGTCCTATTTATGGTTATACATTTAGTATTGATAGACATTTTAAAAAAGGGCATTATGAAGGTTATGGTGCAGTGTTATCATATGCTATAACCTCTAAAATAAATATCGCTGTCTCTGCTGAAAAAGCAATACGAATGCCTTCGTCATCTGAATTATTAGGTAACACTAGTGAGATGATAAATGCCAATTATACACTAAAACCTGAACGGGCTAATAACTTCAATCTAAGTCTAAACCTAAGTGATTTTTCTTACAAAAAACATACTTTAGGGGGTGAAGTTACTTTTTTTGTACGTGATATTCACGATATGATAACTCGTGGGTTACCAAGTATTACATCTAATAACTTTTCGTATGAAAACTTAGGCAAAATTAGCAGTAAAGGGGTAGATTTTGAGCTAAAGTATAATTTCAATAAGCAGTTGTTTATCAATAGTAACCTGTCATATAATCGTGCTATTTTCAATTTGGAATTTGATGAAGTGGGATTGCGCTATTTTTACTACAAAAACCGCTTGCGCAACCAGCCTTATTTCACTTCCAATACCAGCGTAGAATACGTTTTTAATAAGCTGTTTACAACAGGCGACCGCGCCTCTATAGATTACAATTTCAATTACACTCACCCGTTTTATATCAACTGGGAGAGCTTAGGGTCGGCAAACAAAACGATGTTACCTGCCCAACCTTTGCACGATATAGGGGTGAGCTATACTTTTGCCAATAGAAGGCTTACCCTTTCGGCAAGTGCTAAAAATATATTCAACATACAAGTATTTGACAATTATGCCTTGCAGAAACCAGGGAGGGCTTTTTATGGCAAACTTACCTATCATATTCAGTAACAAATTTCTAAATAAATATTTTATGCGTAACAAACTTTTTACATTAGGAAAGATAGCTACTTTGGCTATCGCAATAGCTACTACATTAGTAGCTTGTAAAGACAAGGAAGAGCCTCAAGCCCCTCCTACGCCTCCTACCCCACCTAGTGGCGAGGCTACCTTTAATGTGCTATACCGCGTAGGACACGACAGAGCAGCCGACTGGTCATTACAGCCTTTTAGCGAAGCAGGTATAAAGGTAGGCGAGATAAGCTTCCAAGGTAAAGGTTACAATCTTGGAAGCACTCGTACCCAGCAAGTGTTTAGTTCTCACAATGGTAGTGTTGTGTATGTGTATGACCAAGGTACAGGTGAGCTTAGCAAACTAAAACCTGCTGTAGGGAGTACTGAGGTTTATACTAAAATAGGCAAAATAGACACCAAAGCAGCTTTGGATAATGGTACTGGTAATATTCGCCTTATAGATGATAATACTGCCATTTTATACCGTTTAATTAGTAAAGTTACTACCGAGACCACTAACGGGGAAGTAGATACTACGGTAACTGCTACTGCTGTAATTGCTAAGGTTGATTTACAAAACCTTACTGTAAATGCAGCCCAAACTAAAAAGTTTAACTTGCCTGTTGCTACTACTTCAAAAACTATTCTATATGTAACAGGATTAGACATTCCTGTAGTAGCAAATGGTAAATTATATTTTGGGGTTGCTAAGAATGAAATATTCCGTAGTACGGGTAAAAAAACAGCAGGTGATAAGCTGCAGGGGAAAAACGAAGCTTGTTCGTGGGTGTTAGATTATCCGTCATTGAGTAATGATAATTTTATTACAAATGCAGCTGTGAAAGGAGCTACAGCGCGTCCTAACAGTTTTTACGGACTTTCATATGGAGTGTATAATAATAGTCTTTACCATACTACTATAGACGGGAAAGTACTTAAGATTACTAACGGCAGCTACGATACCTCGTATGAAATAGACCTTAAAACAGCTGCAGGATTTCCTGAAACAATTGCAGTTATGGGCTTTTTCTACGTAAATAATGGCATTGCTTACGCCAACTATAGTCTTGTAACCGACAAAGGGAAAGTAGTGGGTTATGATAATGCTGCTTCGGGGGTATTACGTATAGACCTGAATGCTAAAACAGCTGTAAAACTAAACGTACCTGCCAAATTATGGCTCAATTTTTACCAAGCTGCTAAAGTACACAATGGTAAATTGTATATGGCTTTGTGTCCTACTGATACCAAAGGAAATATCTATATTTTTGACCCTACCAAAACCGATGCTAACGGCTTTGAAAAGGGTGCTGCTTTAGAAGCTTTAGGTGGTGCACTCTACTTGGGAGTGTTCTAATAATTAGCAAATTAGAGAATTAGCAAATGCGGTACAATCTTTACGAAAGGTTGTACCGCATTTGTATTATACAAAGGCTGTCCGAAAAGTTTTGTTTGTAGGGGCGATTTGCCAATTGCCCCTACAATGTGAATAAACATCCCTCTACCCCAAAGGGAGGAAATGTCGCAATGCCTGTGCGGCTCGCACCTAAAATTTAATGGATTATTATAAATTTGCGAGGATAAAATATTTTTTGTATTTTTGCAAAGTAAAATTATGACTTTATGAAAACTGCCTTAGAAAATAACATCAACCAGTTACTCAATAAAAAGTTAGCTTCATTAGAAGAATATTTAAATGCTGATGTATTAGCTTATTACGGAAATATTTTAGATAATATAGAGAGTAATTTTCTTAGAATAGTAGAAGATATTGCAGGGAAAAATAATACTATTTATATAGTTTTGAACACTACAGGTGGGAGTGCTACCGCTGTAGAACGTTTTGTAAAAATATTACGGTTTCACTATGAAAAAGTAAATTTTATAGTGCCTAATTACGCTTATAGTGCTGGAACTATCTTTTGTATGAGTGGTGATAAAATTTTTATGGATTACTCATCAGTATTAGGACCTATCGACCCACAAGTGCGCAATAAAGATGGTAATTGGGTCGCTGCTTTGGGGTATTTGGACAAAGTAAATGAGTTTATAGAAAAATCTAGAAAAGGAACACTTACACAAGCCGAATTTCTAATGCTTAAAGATTTAGATTTAGCCGAATTAAGAGGCTATGAACAAGCTAAAAATTTAACTATTGATTTGCTAAAAAAATGGTTAGTAAGATACAAATTTAAAGATTGGACACATCATAAAAATACTCAACCTGTTTCTATAGAAGAGAAAATAGAACGTGCTACCGTAATTGCTGATAAATTAAGCGATAGTAATATGTGGAAGTCTCACGGTCGTCCTATAGATATAGGAACTCTCACTAATGAATTGCGATTAAAAATTGATGATTATAGCAAAGACAAAGAGTTGCGCCCCCTTATAAGAGAATATGATGAATTAATATCTAACTATGCTAATTCACCTGTATTTATTCACACTCGTAATTTTATTTGACACTATGGAAACACTTATTGATAAAAAAATCGATACCCTTATAACTACTTTTACTGAAACCTATAAAGAAGATAACAATTTTAAAAAATTGTTAGAAGCTAATGAGCTCTACAACGAACTCATAAAAGAAGGTAAAATGAAAAAGCGTGGTTATACCTTAGCTTCTGCTACAGAAATATATGCAAAAACAGTAGTCTTAAACCAATCTAATTTGTCAATTTGACGATTTGTATTATACAAAGGCTGTCCGAAAAGTTTTGTTTTGTGAAGGCGATTTGCCAATCGCCCCTACAATGTGAATAAACATCCCCCTACCCCAAAGGGGAGAGATGTCGCTATCATACTTTTAAAACTTTTCGGACAGCCTCTTTTTTGTGTATAAAGTCGTTAGACACGTGCCGCAATCTAAAATTAGCAAATTAGAGAATTAGCAAATGCGGTAC
>NZ_KB291320.1:0-26287 GCF_000318275.2 Capnocytophaga sp. oral taxon 332 str. F0381 | reverse complement strand
TTGCCAATTGCCCCTACAATGTGAATAAACATCCTCCTACCCCAAAGGGAGGAAATGTCGCAATGCATGTGCGGCTCGCACCTAAAGACTACCAGTGCGGCTCGCACCTAAAAACTAAAATTAATCATTAAACATTAAACATTATTTTGTATCTTTGCTGCCTAAATTCTTTTTTTAATGAAAAAACCTTTTTTGTATTTAACATTTTTCTTGTTGTGTAGCGGTGCACTATGGGGGCAATCGCTTTCGTTTGAAGAGGCTGTTGCTAAAATGCGCAGTGGCAACCAAAAACTGAAAGGTATTGAAAAACAAGCGCAAGCTGCTACTGAAGGGCAAAAGGCTTACCAAGGATTGTACTACCCTCAGCTGAGCCTCAATGCGAGTTATGCTCACTTGGCTGAACCGCTATCGCTGAATTTTAACGACTACAAAGCGCCTATACAACAGCATATGCGTGCTATGATTGGGGGATTACCTCCTTTGGGACAAGGGTTATTCGCGCCGCTATTGGGAAGGCTGCAGCCTTATTTTTCACAAGATTGGCGGTATGAGTTTCAGAAACAGGATATTTGGCGGGTATCGGCAGATGCTCGCTGGGTGTTATACGCAGGGGGCAAAGTGCGGGCTGCTAATAAAGTGGGGGCTTTGAACTCTGAAATGGCTAACATAGAGACTAAAAAAACAGAATATGCGTTGATTTCGGAACTCGCAGAGCGTTATTATCAGGTGCAATTGGCACAAAAAGCCTTAGAAGTGCGCCAACAGTCATTGGAAACGGCTGAACATCACTACGAAAATGCACAAAAATTTGAAAAAAACGGTATGATTGCTTCTATTGAGGTAATGCAGGCTAAAAAAGCGGTGACTGATGCGAAACGGGAGGTGCTGGCGGCTGAAAAAGATATGCAACTGGCTCGCACGGCTTTGAATGGTGTAATGGGTAGTGATGAAAATGATAATCTCCCCCTAAGTAGTGAACTTTTTGAGGTGGCTCCGCTACAAGCTCTTACTTACTATCAGCAACAGGCTAAAGAGAACTTTCCGCTGATAGTGCAGGCTAAACTCAAACAACAAATGGCAGCTGAAAACGTAAAAGTACAGCAATCGGGTTATTTGCCTGATGTGGCTGCTATTGGTAAAAAATACTTATGGAGCGAGAACTTGCCTCTTACTGAACCTGATAACTGGGTGGTGGGCGTAGGCTTGCAATGGAACTTATTTAACGGCTTGCAAGACAAACACAAAATAGCTCAGGCTAAAGCTACCCAAGAGGGTGTGGCGTTATTGATAGCGCAGGCTGAAAAGGATGTGCAAACCTTAGTGAAAAAACTCTATACGGAAATAGAAAAACAACGTGAGCAGTTTGTGAGCTTGGAAGAGAGTTTGCGCTTTGCTGAAGAGCTGGTGCGCGCTCGCGATAAGGCTTTTTCGGAAGGATTATCAACTTCTACGGATGTGGCTGATGCGAATCTTTACTTGGCATCTATCAAAATAAAACGTTACCAAGCTCTCTTTGCTATGGATAAAACACTGGCACAGCTTTTGGAAACTTGCGGTATGAGGTTTTTAGGGGGGAGAGAGAATTATGAATTTTGAATTATGAATTTTGAATTGGTGGGGCAGTGGAACTTGTGAGAGTTAATCGCATTATTTTTTGTAGTTTTGCATTTTAAATTCTACTTTATTAAAAAATAAAATCATTATAATTATATGAAAAAGAAAAACATTACGGGATTGATCATTACTATAGCTGTATTTGCAGCGGTAATATTGTTTTCTATCTATTTTTTTAGCAATAACGAACCTATTTACTTGCAGGGACAGGTAGAGGCTAAACAAATAAACGTTGCCCCCAAAGTACCTGGACGGGTGAAGGCTATTTATAAAAAAGAGGGCGACAGGGTACAAAAAGGTGAATTGCTCTTGGAACTTGAAAGTACTGAAATTGATGCAAAATTATCGCAGGCTGAAGCGGCGCGCTCGGCAGCACAAGCACAATCGGATAAGGCACAACGCGGTGCTCGTGAAGAGCAAATAAAAGGGGCTTACAACGTATGGCAACAGGCACAAGCTGCTGCTGACCTTGCTGAAAAAACATACCAAAGGGTGAGTAACTTATTTAACGACAAAGTGCTTCCTGCCCAAAAGAAAGATGAGGCTTATACCCAAATGGTGGCACTCCAAAAACAAGCCGAAGCAGCAAAATCTCAATACGAAATGGCTAAAAACGGAGCGCGCGATGAGGACAAAACAGCTGCCCAAGCACTTGTAGCCCAAGCACAAGGGGTTATTACTGAAGTGAATGCTTATAAAGACGGTGCTAAGGTGTACGCTCCTGCTGATACTCAAATACAAACGATTATCCCTAACGAGGGTGAAATAGTGAATGCGGGTTACCCTGTGATGAACCTTATAGATACTAACGACGAATGGGTGGTATTCAACATCAGGGAAGATAAAATGGTGAATTATAAAGAGGGTACTAAATTTAAAGCGATAGTACCTGCCTTGGGCAACCAAGAGATAGAATTGGAAGTGAAACACATAGCGGTGCAAGCTGACTTTGCTACTTGGACGGCGACTAAAAGCAAAGGAGATTTTGACAAGAAGACCTTTGCTATCAAGGCTTACCCTACTGCTAAAGTGGAAGGACTAAGACCTGGAATGTCGGTGCTAGTGGAAGATAAATAAAAGGGCTATGAAGAAGTTTTTTATTTACCTATTCTTGCTGATAGGTTTATTAATAGGCGGATTGTACCTAACGGGTTATGGTTATTTGCTAAAAGCAGTAGCTACTATTTACGGGACAGGGCATAGCACAACATTTTTAGACGACTATACGCATTTTGACAACAGAGTGATTGAAAAGAGCCCTGCTCCACAACCTTGGGCTTTGGCACACGACTACAATAAAACGCCTGAAACGCCTCGTTTGGAAGAGCTGC
This sequence comes from Capnocytophaga sp. oral taxon 332 str. F0381, assembly GCF_000318275.2. Taxonomy (NCBI): domain Bacteria; kingdom Pseudomonadati; phylum Bacteroidota; class Flavobacteriia; order Flavobacteriales; family Flavobacteriaceae; genus Capnocytophaga; species Capnocytophaga sp. oral taxon 332. The sequence goes on along the minus strand of NZ_KB291320.1, from coordinate 23,342 downwards.
ACAAGCAATACGGCACGGTAGCTTTTTTGGTAATAAAAGGAGATAGCTTGTGGCAGGAACATTATTATGATGGTTATGGCAAGGATAGCAAGAGCAATTCATTCTCAATGGCAAAGAGTTATGTATCAGCCTTGCTGGGGTGTGCTATAAAGGATAAATACATCAAGAGCTTGAACCAGCCTGTAAGTGATTTTTTTGACAATTACAAAGAGGGATTTGCCTCACGGCTTACCGTGGGGGATTTGTCGTCTATGGCATCGGGTTTGGATTGGGATGAGGCTTATTACGATCCTTTTTCTATCACTACACGGGCTTATTTTGATACACATTTTAGGGAACGCCTTCTGAACTTGCAAATTACTTCGCCCCCAGGGGCTTCGTTTAAATACTTGAGCGGTAATACATTCCTATTGGGGATGGTGCTTGAGAAAGCTACAGGCAAAACCTTAACGGCTTACTTACAAGAAGCCTTGTGGCAGCCTATGGGCTGTGAAAGCGATGCGCTATGGCAAGTGGATAGCGAAGATAGCGGGCTGGAGAAGGCTTATTGCTGTATTGCAAGTAATGCTCGTGATTTTGCACGCTTGGGCAAGCTATACCGCGATGGAGGCAAATGGAATGGCAAGCAACTGATACCACAAGATTTTATAAAGAAATCTATCAATCCGCGCTTTGCAGATACTCCTTACTACGGCTATGGGTGGTGGTTGCTGGACTACAAAGGGGTGCATTACTATATGATGCGAGGACACTTGGGACAATATGTGATTGTAAACCCTACGAATGGTGTTATCATCGTGCGCTTAGGACATCAAACGGGAGAGAAAACAAGCGAAGATGATGTGTATTCATCGGATATTTACGAATATATAGATGAAGTAAATGCTATGTTGTGAAATCAAAAAAATCACTATTAACAATATGTATTTTATAAAAGAAACGAAGCGATTATTGGCATCTCCTAAACGATTGTTCTACGTGTTGGTACTTCCGTTGTTGCTGTTTGGCTTCTTTGCGCTTGTATTCTACCAAGGGGTGCCTCGTGATATGCCTGTAAAGTATATTGATTATGACCAGAGTTTGCTATCGGCACAACTATTGCGTATGCTGGATGCTACTCCAGCTATTGGATTGCAAGGGGCACTAAGCGATGAGGCAGAAGCTAAACGCTCGTTGCAACGACAGGAGATTTACGCTTTTGTGGTAATTCCTGCGGGTTTTCAAAAAAGTGTTTTCAAGGGTGAAAACGAGCAGGTGTTATGCTATGTAAATAACCAATTTATGCTGCCTGCGGGATTGATACAAAAAGACTTTCAAACTACGGTGGGAATGTTCTCTTCGGGCTTGGTAATGAAAAAGAAGATGCAGCGGGGACAACAAGCGAGCAAGGTACGCGCCGAAGCCCAAAGCGTAAAAGTAGACGAACATGGTTTATTCAACCCTTATTCTAATTATGCTTACTATTTATTGGTGGCGTTCTTGCCTATGATGTTGCAAATGGTGGTGATGATGGTAACGGTGTACGTAATAGGGGTAGAATTTAAATACCAACGAGGAGCTGAATGGCTTGCCGAAGCTGGAGGTAGTGCGTGGCGAGCTTTATTGGGCAAATTGCTGCCTTACACGCTATTGCTTTTTGGGGTAGGCTGGTGGATGAATGTGCTACTCTTCCAAATTATAGGCACTCCCTTGCATACAGGAATGGTGAATGTGGTACTGATAACTTGTGCGCTCATTGTAGTATATCAAATTATAGGTATTGCGATAGCCTCTCTATTTAGTGAATTTCGCTTGGCACTGACTATAGGCAGTGGTTTTACGGCTATTGCTTTTTCGTTTGCAGCTTATACCTTTCCTATTGAAGGACTGCCCAAGAGTATGCAATTTTTAGCAAATGTATTTCCCTATGCTCATTTTATGAAATACTATGTAAACAGAGCAATAAAGGGTATTCCTGTGGATATGACGTGGCAGCCCTTATTGGGTTTATTGCTTTTTGCGCTCTTGTTTGTTGTAGCGTATCCTATGTTTGTAAGAAAAATTAAATCGGGAGGGTATGAACACATTTAGAAGTTATATATATCAAAGTTCGTCAGATTTTTTGAGGGCACTGCTTTGGGAACTGAAATACATTTTTAGGGATAGAGCTGTGTTTTTCTCGTTTGTAGTAGTGGCATCGTTGGTGTCGTTTGTATATACCTATCTTTATTCGGAAGAGACGCTGAAAGAACTACCTGTGGGGGTAGTAGATGAGGATAACAGCACGAGTAGTAGGCAGCTATTGCGGATGATAGATGCTACGAGCCAAGTGCGCATTGTGGCGAGTTATCATTCGCTAAGTGAAGCCCATAGAGATTTTGAGCTCGAGAAAATAAGGGGAGTCATTACAATACCTGCTAATTTTGGTCGCTCGTTGCAACGCGGTGAGCAGCCATCGCTATCGGTATACGCTGATGCCTCGTATATGTTGTATTACAAACAAGTGCTTACAGCAGCCAAATTATCGGCTACCTATATGAATGTGGGGGTAGAGATGAAGCGCAATAGTGCGCAGGGCAAATTGCCTACGCAAGCCAAAGAAGAAGCGCAACCCGTAAAACCTACTGTAGTAGGCTTATACAATCCTGCTGCGGGCTATGCTACGGCACTGATTCCTGTGATTTTGGTTATCATTTTTCAAACTACTATACTTACTGCGGTAGGTATTTTGGGCGGTACAATGCGCGAAGGCAGCAAGTTGCCGCATATATATCCCAATGCGGGTCATTTTTGGGGTGCAATGCCTATAGTAATGGGTAGGGCTACAGCTTATTTGTTGCTTTCTATGGGGGTATTGCTAAGCGTGTTGTATATAGTGATGCCTCTATTTGGCATTCCCGTGCGAGGCAATGTGCTAAGCGTATTCGTGTTTATGACCCCATTTATTCTTTCAATCGTATTTATGGGTATTGCACTGATGCACTTTTTCAAACGGCGTGAAGATGCGATAATGCTCATAATGTACACTTCACTGCCCGCCGTAGTACTCACCGGTTTTTCGTGGGCGTGGAGTGCGATGCCGCAATGGCTACACTGTATTGCCTATTTAGTACCCACTACTTTAGGAGCCAAAGGTTTTGTATCGCTCACCCAATTAGAAGCTTCACTGACTACTATCTTGCCTTTTTGGGGTGGAATGTGGCTATTATGTATTTTTTACCTGATATTAGCTTCATTAACAATGCGCCGTTTGCTAAGATAAAGATATTTTTACTATATTTGTACCCTAAAAATACAATAACAATGAATAAACTACTTTTCTTACTAATGGGATTGCTATTGCCAGCAGGAGCTATAGCCCAATACACTGATATTATAAACTCTAACCTGCCAGGCAATTCACAGAGTGCTTATGCTGTAGGGGGTAGGGTATTACAGTTTGAAGGAGGCTTATGGTATGAAAGCAGCCACCACAAGCTTACGGCGACTACGATGCACTACGTAGGGCTGAATTATGCAGTGCGTTATGGTTTTTACAGAGAGCAATTGGAGGTGATGCTGAATGGTATTTTGGCGTATGACTATACAACGATGCTGGGGCACAGTGCTTCGCACCTTAGCTTTGTGAACAACACCATTGGGGCAAAATACTTGCTCTTCAAGCCTAAGTTTTTAGACGAAGAGCCTAACATTTACAGTTGGAAAGCTAATAATGCGCTGCGCTGGCGCAATATGATTCCTTCAGTAGCTATTTATGTGGGGGCTAATTTTTTGCCTAACCAGCGTTATTATTACGAGCATATGGATGTAATATCGCCTAAAGTAGCTGCTATATTCCAAATGGAGCCTATGCCCCGTATAGTGGTGGTGGGTAACCTTATAGCCGATAGATTCATAAAAAAAGAACAAACAGAATATAGCTACTTGCTTACCCTAACCCATAATTTGCGCAATGGGTGGTTTAGTATTTTTGCTGAACAACAAGGTATTTACGGCAATAATTACAGCGACCAAATCACAAGGCTTGGAGCAGCCTATATAGCGAATGCCGACTTGCAGCTCAATGCCGACTTGGGCGTGGGCTGGAACGATACGCCACAACGTTATATGATATTGGTTGGGGCATCGTACAGAATAGATAAACACAATGGATTTATAAAGAAGAAACTGAAAGAAAAGATAAAGACTACTAAGATAAGCCGAAAAAAGAAACCCAAAAAGAAAAAGAAAAAAGATGAACCCATCGATTTTGATTAAAGAACTAAGCACGACTAAAGAACTCAAAGATTTTATAAAATTTCCGTTTTCGTTATACACTAATCACCCTTACTGGGTACCGCCGCTCATCAATGACGAGCTAAACGCCCTAAGCAAGGATAAAAACCCTGTATTTGCCAATGCAAAAGCCTTTTTTTACGGAGCTTATACACCTGCGGGGAAAATGGTGGGGCGCATTGCGGCTATCATCAACGAAAACGACCTAAAACAAGGTGATAAAAAACTGCGCTTTGGCTGGATAGATATGATTGATGATATAGCTGTAACTACCGCACTCATACAAAAAGTAACCGAAAAAGCACGCGAGTATCAATTAGATTATATCGAAGGTCCTATGGGTTTTACCAGTATGGATAAAGTGGGATTGCTTACCGATGGCTACGACCAAATAGCTAATATGATGACTTGGTACCACTACCCGTACTACAAGGCACATTTGGAACAATTGGGCTTGAAGAAAGAAAAAGGCTTTATAGATATGTCGTTTTTATTGGCAAACTCTAAGCCCGAAGTATTCAAAAAAACGGCAGAGGCTATCAGGCGGCGTTATGGGGTAAAACTGATAGATACCCCTACTACCAAAGAGGTACTAAAACACGTAGATGCGATGTTTGCCCTATATAACGACACCTATTCGCGTTTGGCTTCTTATGTGCCTATTACGGTGCAGCAACAAGCGTATTTTAAGAAAAAATACATTCCATTTATCAACCCTGAATATATACGCTTTATAGAAGATAAAGACGGAAAACTAATTTGCTTTGCTATTGTAATGCCTTCATTTTCTAAGGCTTTGCAGAAAGCAAAAGGAAAACTATTCCCTTTTGGGTTTTGGCACTTATTACAAGCCAAAAAACACCACACTATAGTAGAGTTTTACCTGATAGGCGTGGCACCTGAATACCAAAGCAAAGGCATACCCGCTTTGTTATTTGACTATTATTACGATGTGTTTAAACGCAATGGAGTAGAGAAGTGTGTTGTTACGCCAGAACTAGAAGAAAACCTTGCCATACAACAACTATGGAAGAGCTTTGACCCTATTATTTTTGCACGTAGAGCTACTTATAGTTTGAAGGTATAACACGACAGACAGCCCTTACCATAAAGCGGAATGAAAAAGAGGGTTAGCTTGCTTTGATGTAATTTTTATTTTTTTCGGTTATAATTAGCAGGTTTTGTTAATAAAAACTTAACGAAACATTTGTTTATGAAAAAAAAAGCACTTACATTTGCCGAAAAAAATAAAATTGATAAAAAATGAAAAAAGAATTATTATCAACTGCTATTTTATTGGCTTGCTGCGGCGTAAGTGCTAGCCTACAAGCTCAAGAAACTACCGATACAGCAAATAATACATTTGAAGTATCGGCACAAATACGTCCACGTTTTGAATATCGCAATGGGGCATACTTGCCTTTGCAAGATGGCGAATCGCCTGCTGTGTTGGTAAACAACCGCACTCGCCTAAATTTTGCCTACAAAAATGCTGATAAGCTAAACTTGTACGTATCAGTACAAAACGTAAATATTTGGGGGCAAGCACCACAAATACAAGCTGTTGATAGGACAGGAGGTATGTCGGTATTTGAAGCATATGCTTCACTACCCCTTGCAGAACAAGTGAATTTAAAAGTGGGTAGACAAGTAATAGCCCTTGATGATGATCGTATTTTCGGTTCACTTGATTGGCACCCTGCTGGTCGTAGCCACGATGCTGTAAACGTAAACTGGGCTCCTAACGATGCCTTTACCCTACGCGGATTTATAGCCTACAACCAATCGGGAAGCACCACTACCCCTACCCTAAATGTAAACTTCCCTAAAGGACAGAATTTTACTCCTGGTGTAGGACAAGATTACCAACACTTAGAAGCGCTACACGCTCACTACAGCATCAACCCTTCACAACAAATCTCATTCCTTTTTGCTAACTTAGGCTATAAAGTAGATGCAGCGAAGGCTAACAATATGCAAACTCTTGGCGCACACTACACTGGCAAGAGCGATGCCCTAAGCTATGGTGCTAGTGTTTACCTACAAACAGGTAAAAATGCCGCAGGAGCAAGCAAAAATGCTTATATGCTTGCCCTCAATGCAGGTTACCGCTTCTCACCTGTTTTTGCGCTTACGGCTGGTCTTGACCACCTAAGTGGCAAAGCTACTGACGATAGTTCTGCCGAAGACAATGCTTTCAATCCTTTTAGCGGTACTAATCACAAGTTCTACGGCTTTATGGATTACTACTTTGTAGGTGCCCCAGGTTCTAAAGCTGCTCCTGCACAAGGATTGCTCAACCCTTACCTTACAGCTAATATACGCACCGGCGAAAAAAGTAACCTAAGTGCTACTTACCATTTCTTTGCTCCTGCTGCTAAATACCAAATAGGCAACAAAAAACATAGTAGCTACGGAAGCGAAATAGACCTTGTATACAGCCTAAAAGTACAATCTTTTGTAGGGCTACAAATAGGCTATTCTAACTATTTTGCTAATGAAGGTACTAAAGCGCTTAAAGGGACTGCTAACCAACGTGCTAACCAAGACTGGCTATGGTGCAGCCTAAACATCAACCCTAAATTGTTCAGTGCGAAATTTTAATTGAGGAACGACCCTCTTATTTAACTTTTTAACTTTGGCAAACTTAAAAAATTTGCCAAAGTTTTTTTGTATACCCTTACCTTTTTTGCCAAACACGGACTTATACGTTGCGCCCATAAAACATAAAGACACAGAACATTAAACATTAATACCCTTTTATCCTTTATTGTTGATTTTGACGTATTTACGAGCAGAACGATTATTCATAATCAGTACAAAAAGCGTGTAATGATATGATTTACTTATCATTGAGCGCCTTTACTTATTTAGAACAAAGACAAATTCTCATTTTACGTATTTTTTGTTTTGTTTAACAGTTTTAATACCTTAACTTTGCAATGAAAAGATACGAAAAACCTCATACAAATAATGGCAACAAGAGACAATGAGACAAGAACGAATAAAAAGAGCCGATTATTTCGGTTCTTGATACCTGCACTTGCAGGTATGCTGATAGGCTTGGCAGGTTATATATTTTATATATCACGTGCCTATTCGTACCTATCGGATGATCCTAAAGCGTGTGTAAACTGCCATATTATGGAACCTGAATACGCTACGTGGTTTCACTCATCACACGGTAGAAATACCGTATGTAATGACTGCCACGTGCCTCACGACAATGTATTTAGGAAATACTATTTTAAAGCAAATGATGGTTTGCGACACGCTACGATGTTTACTTTTCGTATGGAGCCACAAGTAATAAAGATGCACGAACCAGGGCAAATGGTAGTACAAGAGAATTGTATTCGCTGCCATAGTACCCTTGTGAGCGAAGTGAGCTTAGGAAAAGTAACCGCCCCTATGGCACACGCAGGTAATGGCAAACTTTGCTGGGAATGCCACCGCGAAGTACCGCACAGCCGCGTACGTGGTTTAAATGCCGCTCCTGCTTCGCCTGTACCTATAATAGATGATTTTGGTGCTAACGCTCCTGAATGGTTGCAAGAAATTGCTAAAAATGCTACAACTAAAAAATAAAAACACTATTTTGCATTAAGACTTCACTATTTAATTAGAAAATTTTATTAACGACAAAAGAAATATAATTTATACAGCGATGAAAAAGAAAAATTGGTTAATTGCAGGTATATTAGCAATAGTTACTTTCTTATTAGGGCTATTGGCTAGTTCAATAATGAACAGAAAAACGGAGGCTGAACTCATAGCAAGAGGCGGTAATGACCTTGCCGACCAAGAATGTAAGAATGAGCTTTACGCGCAGTTTTACCCTCGCGAATACGATTCGTGGAGAGCTACAATAGACACTACATTCCGCTCTAAATATATGAGCAGCCAAGATGATGATCTGCTTGAGCTACGTCCTGAAATGGTAATCCTTTGGGCTGGTTATGCTTTCTCTAAGGAATACAACGCTCCACGCGGACATATGCACGCTATTGAAGACGTTACTAAAATTCTTCGTACTGGCGCGCCTACCGATTCTACCCACTCTCCACAGCCAGGTACTTGCTGGACTTGTAAAAGCCCTGATGTGCCTCGCCTAATGAAAAAAGTAGGACTAGACAATTACTATAGTGCTCCTTGGGATCAATGGGGTAGCGAGATTGTAAACCCTATAGGTTGTGCTACTTGCCACAACACCAAGACAATGAAATTGGAAGTACATCAACCTGCTCTTGTTGAGGCTTTTGCTCGCCAAGGTAGAGATATCAACCAAGCTACTCACCAAGAAATGCGTTCGCTAGTATGTGCACAATGCCACGTAGAGTACTACTTCAAAGGTGATAAAAAACACCTTACTTTCCCTTGGGATAAAGGTATGACTATTGAAAAGATGGAAGAGTACTACGATGCAGAAGGTTGGACTGACTATGTACACCCACTTAGCCGTACTCCTATCCTCAAAGCACAACACCCTGACTATGAACTTTCTCAACTCGGTATTCACGGACAACGTGGAGTTTCTTGTGCTGATTGCCATATGCCTTACAAAACTGATGGTGCTGTGAAATTCACTGACCACCAAATCAGCAGCCCACTACGCAACGTATCAGCAAGCTGCCAAACTTGTCACCGCCAAAGTGAAGAAGAATTGGTGAAAAACGTATACGATCGCCAAGATGCTGTATATGGTATGCGTATGAAACTCGAAAAACAATTAGCAAAAGTACACTTCAAAGCTAAATTCTTGTGGGATAACGGTGCTAACGAAGAACAAATGAAACCTACTTTGGCACTTATCCGCAAATCACAATGGCGTTGGGATATGGTACACTCTTCACACGGTGCCGCTTTCCACGCTCCTATCGAATCTGAACGCCTCCTTAGCGATGGTCTTATCTATGCTTATCAAGCTGAAAATAATTTAGATGTGCTTAAAGAAAAACTAAATATCAAAACAGCTTTCGTAATGCCTGATATCAGCACTAAAGCTAAAGCCCAAAAAGAAATTGGTTTGGATATACCAAAAGAAGAAGCTGCTAAGAAAAAATTCTTAGAAACTATAGTGCCTAAATGGATAGAAGAAGCTAAAAAAGCAGGACGCTTAGTATCACAAAAATAGTGCACGCTGCATTAGGCAATAACAGTCAATAATATAGACTTTGCCAAAGGTCGTGGGACGAAAAGCCTGCGAGACTTTGGCAAAGTTTTTGCATTGAAGTGAGACGACCACAATATTCACTATTTTACTTTTTCACTAAATATGAAGCAATATAGTTACGCTACTAAAGTAGTGTTGATTTTACTTGTTGTGGGGGTATGCCTGCAACTATTATTGGGTAGTATCAGTAAGAGCTGGTTTTCATTCCCTTATAATATTATAGAGGGTATTACTTTTGTAATACTTACTACCTTAGTATTTTTTATTTTCAGAAAACGTACTTTTGTAGTGCGTTTTTCATCGGCACAAATGGCTATTGTTACAGTGATAACACTGGGGGTGCTTACCATCGGGCTGGGGAGTATCAATATAAACCCTAAGCAAGTGGAAGGTACTTTTTTGGGCAAAATGGGACTTGATGACCTTACAAAAACGTGGTATTTTGGGGTTATTTTTGTATTGGCTTTGATGAACTTATGGTTTTCTATACTGAAACGTTCAATGGTTTATGAGCATAAAAATATTCCTTTTTTGCTAAATCACTTTGGGCTATGGTTGGTAATGTTTGCTGGTGTATTGGGGCAGGGCGATATTATGCGCCTAAAGATGAACCTCTACAAAGGTCGCCCCGAATGGCGTGCTACTACTGAGGATAATATGACCCTACAGCTGCCTATTGCCTTAGAACTAAAAGAATTTAGTATTGACATTTATCCTAATAAACTTTTTGTGATTGATACCACAGGTACTACAATCCCTAAAGAAAAACCTATTGGCTTTATGCTGGAAAAAGAAGGGGAAAGTGGTAACATATTGGACTGGAAAATCACGCTGCACAAATATCTTGAAAAGGCTATTCCTGAAACGGATAGTACTTATATTCACCATACGATGTTTGGTTCTACTAACGCTGCTTATGTGACGGTAGAAAACGTAAAAACGGGTGTGAAGAAAAAAGAATGGATTTCTGCAGGTAATTACCAATTTCCTCCTCGTGCTATTGAATTGGATAAGATGCATACGCTGGTGATGGCACCGCCTGAGGCAAGGAAGTTTCAATCGGAAGTGATTGTATACCAAAAGAATACTAAAGAGATGCGCGAGGAAAAGATAGAGGTGAATCACCCTATAGAAGTGGACGGATGGCGTATTTATCAGGTGAGCTATGACGAGCGTATGGGGCGATGGTCTGAATTGAGTGTAGTAGAGCTGATTTCTGACCCTTGGCTGCCTGTGGTATATACGGGTATTTTCTTGCTTATTGCTGGAGGAATTGCATTCTTATTCCAAGTGAAAGGAAAGAAATAATTCTAAATTCATAATTCTAATTATAATTAAAGAAATGTGGCATTATTTTGACATTATAACATATTTATCAGTAGCGTTATGGCTATTGGGCGGAGGGCTTATTTACGGCAAAAATGGGATGTTGCGAGGGCTGAGTATTGTGAGCCACGTAGCAGCAACTCTGCTAATAGGTGGATTTATAGCTTTGTTGTGGAAGAACTTAGACCGCCCACCATTGCGTACGCTTGCCGAAACGCGTATATGGTACGCTTTCTTTATGGGGGTTATTGGGGTGATTATCTATTGGCTGTATAAACAGAAATGGATGCTGAGCTACTCGGCAGTGATGGGCATTGTGTTTGTAGGGCTTACCTACACGCACCCCGACACGATGAACAAGGCACTGATGCCTGCCCTGCAAAGTGTGTGGTTTATTCCTCACGTGATTGTGTACATCTTTGCTTATGCTATGCTGGGAATGGCTTCACTGACGGCTTTTTACGGTATCTACCGATACAAAAAGGGACAAGAAACCCACTCTATTTTTGGGGTAATAGACCAGCTTATAAAGATAGGGTATGTGTTCCTTACTTTTGGGTTGCTATTTGGTGCTTTGTGGGCTAAAGAGGCTTGGGGGCACTACTGGACGTGGGATCCTAAGGAAACGTGGGCACTGATTACGTGGCTGGGGTATTTGGTGTATCTGCACCATAAATACAACCATAAAGAGAAAAAGCCTTTGCAGAGCTTTATTATTGTGGGGGTTGCCTTTATACTGTTACTAATGTGTTGGTTTGGTGTGAATTACTTACCTACCGCACAAATGAGTGTACATACCTACACAGGATAATCCTGATTTAAATTGTTAATAAAATACTTTTGGCAAAGATGTGAGCCGTAGGGCTTGTATCTTTGCCAAAGTTTTTATTCTTTCATTCCCATAAAGAAGAGTCCGTAGCATTGTTCAGAATCTTCTAATTGCAAAAAGTCTTTCAACTGAAACATAAAACCTGGTGTGCCCCAATAACAACCTACCCCGTGAGCCGTGCAGGTGAGATACATATTCTGTACTGCCATAGCGGTAGCAGCAATCTCTTCCCATTCGGGAACTTTGCCACTGAAATGAATGTTGATGGTGAGTACAACATCCGATAGGGCGGCTTTTTGTGCTATTTCATTCATCTTCCGCTCTGAAAACTGCTCTGCTGGTACATTTTTCTTATACAAGCGTACTAATTCTTCGCCTAAACGCTCTTTTTCGTCTCCTTTATGTACTTTTATACGCCAAGGCTGGGTGCGCTTGTGGTTAGGAGCGTAGTTGGCGGCGGTGATAATTTCTTGTAATACCTCTTCGGGTATGGGCTGCCCACTATATTGGGGAGGAAATACGCTTTTGCGAGAGGTGATAATGTCGCGAAGTGTTTGCATAATCTTTAATCTTTTTAGCAAAGGTAATATTTTTTATCGTAATGACAAGGAGAAAAATTTCGGCTGACCATTCGTTAGCTTATCATTCGTAGTTGAATTGGTGAGTGATATTAGCTGGACTAAATTTTATGATAAAATTCTTGTATGTTTCAAAAAATATTTTTACCTTTACCGCCTCAATTATAAAATCCAAAAATTATAGTAATATGAAAAAAATAACTTTCTTACTTCTCTCATTGCTTACCTTATTTGCGTGCAAAAAGGATAGTGATTTCAACAGTAATCCGTTGATATTTAAAGAGTATATCGCGGGATTTACTTCAGGGCTGATAAGTTCGCACACGCAGCTGAACATTCTTCTGAATCAGCCTATACCGCAAGACAAATTGGATAAAGTAAATGAGCTGAACCTCTTTGAAATATCGCCTAAAGTGAACGGTAAAGTAGTGGCAGTAAACGCTACACAAATTAGCTTTGTGCCAGAAAAACCTTTAGAGCAAAACACTCAATACCGAGTGTCATTCAGCCTTAAAAAACTATTTTCTGTAAAAAAAGAATTGCAACTTTTTAACTTTACGGTTAAAACACTAGAGCAGGCATACAGAATAAAAGACAACGACTTGCAATCGTACAGCCGCGACCTTTACTTTCTTAATGCTGAATTTTTAGCAAATGACCAAGTGGACTATTCGGTTGCTAAAACTCTTTTCAGTGCTTCGTTGGACGGCAAAACTGTGCCTGTAAAATTTCAGTCGCAGGGTTCTAATAACAAATTTGTGATTGTTTTTGATAGTCTTCCTCGTTTGGACAAAGAACAAACGCTTACTGTAAAATGGAATGCTAAAGATGTAAGCGAGGATAAATTGCTTCCTTTTAGCTTTACAATTCCTGCAAAAGGTGATTTTAAGCCTTTGAGTGTTAAGAATGAAGGGGGTAACCAGCAGCTATTGGTTAATTTTTCTGACCCTTTGGATAAAAACCAAGTGTTTAACGGGCTGGTAAGTCTTTCTAACACTGATACTGAACTGAAATACAGCGTGAATGGTAACGTTTTGAAGGTATTTCGTGAAGAAAAACGAGAAGGTGATTACAAATTGCGGGTAAACCAAGGGATAAAGAATATTTATGGACAGGTACTTGCTAAGGATTATACTTTTGATGTGAGCTTTACCCAGCAAAATCCGGACTTCCGCTTCCTAAAGAGCGGGGTGATATTGCCAAGTTCGGAGAATTTGAAAATTAACTTCCAAACGATTAACTTGCGTGCTGTAAATGTAACGGTATATCGCATTTATGAAAATAATATCTTGCAGTTTTTGCAAGAAAATGACCTCAGTGAGGGGTATTACATTCGCCGTGTGGGGAAACCTATCGCTCGCAAGGTGTTTAAACTTACCGATGGAGCGCTTTATCCGCTAAACGATTGGAATACTTATTCGCTTGATTTGGCTTCAGTAATTACGCCTGAACCTGGAGCAATTTACAAGGTGGAATTGGGAATGACTAAAAACTATTCGCTTTACACTTGTGGTGCTGAAAATACGGAGCCTTTAGACCTTTCGTTTGAAGAAAAATCATTGGACTATGATGATTACGAAGATTATGATTATGAAGCTTATGGCTATTACGAAGAGGAGAGCAGTCCTTGTGATGATTATTACTATTATGGCAAAACTATTAGTACCAACGTATTGGCTTCGGACTTGGGGGTAATTGTAAAGAAAGGACAGACTAACAACTACACCTTTATAGTAAACAATATTCTAAACACTCAGCCTGTAAAAGCTGCTAATATAGAAATATTTGATTATCAGCAACAAAAGATACACGAAGGCAAAACGGATAGCAATGGTTGGCTGACCGTAAACTTAAGCAGGAAGGCTTATTTTGCTAAGGTTCAAAAAGAGGGTTATACGACTTACATCAAGATAGATGATGGTGAACAACAATCGGTTAGTAAATACGATGTAGATGGTTTGCGCTTGCAAAATGGCTTGAATGGTTACCTCTATACTGAGCGTGGCGTATGGCGACCAGGAGATAGTATTTACGTGGGCTTTATTTTGAACGACTACGCTCAAAAAATACCTGAAAGTTTGCCTATAAAACTGCGATTTACCGACCCTTATGGTAAGGTTATCACTGAACGTATGCAAACATCAAACCCTTCTAACCACTATGTATTCCGTTTGAAAACTTCGGCAGATGCCCCTACAGGTTCTTGGAATGTACAGGTATCGGCGGGTGCTGCTAATTTTAGTAAAAACATTAAAATAGAGACTATTAAGCCTAACCGCTTGAAGATTGATAATGACTTGAATGGGAAGCTTATATCGGCTTCGGGGGCAAATGCGAGATTGAAAGTGCAATGGCTACACGGTTCGCCTGCGGCTAATACGGGGGTGAGCGTAAAGGCTAAATTTTTGCCTACTACCACTACTTTCAAAAGTTATGAAAAATATAACTTTGACAACCAAGCTTATAGTTTTGACAGCGAGGAGGTAGATGTGTATGAAGGCAATACCGATGGCAATGGATTGGCTACTTTCTTCTTTGGTATGAATAAGATGCAAGCCCCTGGTATGCTGAAAGTTAATTTCCTTACTCAAGCTAACGAAAGCGGTGGAGACTTTAGTACTGATGTGAGTACAGCTTCGTATTCGCCTTATAAAGAATACGTGGGCTTACAATTGCCAGAGCCTAACAAATACAATTACCTTAGCACCGAAAAAGACCAAACTTTCCGTGTGGTAGTGGTATCGGAAAATGGTAAGCCTTTGGCACATAAAGAGGTGAGCGTGGCGGTTTACAAAATAGGTTGGAACTGGTGGTGGGATGCTAGCAACCAAAATATTTCTACTTACAATAGTAGTGATAGCAACGCTTTGTATGGTACCCAAAACATAACTACTGATGCTAATGGTAAAGCACAATTCAGCCTTAATATTGCAGATAACGATTGGGGTAGGTACTTTATTTTGGTTACTAATGACGATAGTGGACACAAAAGTGGCTCTACTGTTTATTTTGATTGGGATAACTGGTCGGGGAAATCGCGCAAAGCAGAAGGTAGTGAGGCGGTAATGCTGAGCTTGGGTACTGATAAAAAATCGTATAATGTGGGTGAGAAGGCTAATATTTCATTCCCTTCGGATAAAGGAGGGCGCGCTTTGATATCGATAGAAAATGGTAGCAGTGTATTGGAAACTTATTGGGTGGAAACTACTGCTGGAGAAACTTCTTACTCGCTACCTATAACAAGCAAGATGAGCCCTAATGTGTATTGCTACGTTACCTTGTTGCAACCTCATAGCCATACGGCTAACGATGCGCCTATACGCCTTTACGGGGTAGTGCCTCTTTCGGTAGTAGATAAAAATACTACTCTTGAACCTGTTATACAAGCTCCTGAAAAGTTTGTTCCGCAGAAAAAAGCAACGATAAAAGTGAGCGAAAAAAGTGGTAAGCCGATGAGCTATAGTTTGGCAATTGTAGAAGATGGTTTGTTAAATCTTACTCGCTTTAAAACGCCTAATCCTTGGAATGTATTCTTTAGCAAAACGGCTCTTGGGGTAAAGACTTTTGATATTTACGACTATGTGATTGGTGCTTATGGGGGTACTATCAACCAAGCCTTTAGCATTGGTGGTGACGAAGATTTGGGCGGTGGAGAGGCTCAAAAAGCCAATCGATTTAAACCTTTTGTAATATTCAAAGGTCCTTTTAACTTGAAGAAGGGCGGTACTGACACTCATAATGTAGAAATTCCTAACTATATGGGTTCGGCAAGGGTGATGGTAGTGGCATCGAATGTGGAGCAAAATGCTTATGGCTTTGCTGAAAAGAAGAATGTGCCGGTATACAGTCCGTTATCGTTATTGGGTTCTTTGCCACGTAAGGCAGTTCCTGGTGAGAAGGTAGTACTACCTGTAACGGTATTTGCGATGGAAAAACAGGTGAGGAATGTATCGCTGAACGTTGAAACTAATGGACAATTTAAAGTAGTAGGCAGTCGCAGTCAGCAGCTTAACTTTAGCAACACGGGTGAGCAAATGGCTTATTTTGAATTGGAAACTACTAATACGGGTATTGGAAAAGTAAAAATAACAGCTTCATCGGGCAATGAAAAAGCTACTTACGAGGTAGAAATGGATGTTTATAATCCTAACCCTATTACGTATGCGATACAGAATGTAGTGCTTTCGGCAGGCGAATCGCAAAAACTTAGCACACAGCCTTTGGGCAACAATGGTCGTTATACGCTTGAGGTATCAAGTTTCCCGAGTGTGAATTTAGCACAACGCTTGGGCTACCTAATAAGCTATCCTCACGGTTGTGCCGAACAGATTACTTCGGCAGCATTTCCTCAGTTATTCCTCACTGATTTTGTGAGTCTTACTAAAGAAAAAATTGATGAGGCGAGCCGTAATGTAAACAGTGCTATCAGTCGCCTACACGAAAACCAACTTACCAATGGAGGCTTTAGCTATTGGAAGGGCGGCAGGTATGCTGATAATTGGGCTACTTCGTATATAGGGCAGTTTTTTGTAGAAGCAGAGAAGAGGGGTTATGTACTTCCTTCGGGCAGTAAACAAAAATGGTTGAACTACCAAAATGACGAGGCGCGCAATTGGCACTTTGAGCCTGAATACCAAAACGATTTTGCACAGGCTTATCGTCTTTATACTTTGGCATTGGCAGGTAATCCTAATATGGCAGCGATGAACCGCTTGCGTGAAACTAAAGACATTAGCGCTAATGCAAAACGTACTCTTGCCGCTGCTTATGCTCTTGCGGGACAAAAACAAGCTGCTGCTAAGCTATTTGACATCGTAGGCTTGGATAGCGAAAACGAAGCGTATTTCTATTACGGATCGGCATTGCGCAATAAAGCTCTTGCTATGGAAACAGCCTTGTTGATAGGAAGAAAGAACGATGCGGCACGTTGGGCACACGAAA
Organism: Capnocytophaga sp. oral taxon 332 str. F0381; assembly: GCF_000318275.2. Lineage (NCBI taxonomy): Bacteria > Pseudomonadati > Bacteroidota > Flavobacteriia > Flavobacteriales > Flavobacteriaceae > Capnocytophaga > Capnocytophaga sp. oral taxon 332. The sequence goes on along the minus strand of NZ_KB291320.1, from coordinate 6,241 downwards.
TTGCCGATAAGCTCTCTTCCAACGATTGGATGAGTACCCAAACTACGGCTTATTCGCTTTACGCTATGGCTAAATATATAGCGGTAAATAAAGCAGGTAAAGGTGTTGCCGCTAATTATACTGTAAATGGAAAAACTGAAAGCCTCAATACTTCCGAAGCAGTAGTGCAAGTAGTACTACCAGTGAAAGGACAAACCAGCGTACAAGTGAAGAATACAAGCAAACAAACGCTATATGTAAACCTTATCAGTAGAGGTATATTGCCTGTGGGTAATGAATTGGCTATACAAAATGGTTTGTCTATCAATACTACCTTCCGCGATAGCAAAGGACAGAAGATAGATGTAACTCATTTGCAACAAAGTACTCAATTTACAGCTGTGATAGAGGTTGCTAACCTTACTGGAGAATTTGTTGATAATATAGCTCTTACGCAGTTGATTCCGTCAGGATGGGAAATTATCAATACTCGCTTTACCGATTACGGCAGCAATGAAAACCCTGATATTGATAATATAGATATTCGTGACGATCGAGCTAACTTCTATTTCTACTTGCGAGGCAATCAGAAAAGAACGATTATCTTGAAGCTCAATGCCTCTTATGCAGGTCGTTACTACCTGCCAGGCACTTATGCCGAAGCGATGTACAACAATCGCTACAACACTCGTACCAATGGCAATTGGGTAGAGGTAATGAAAAAGTAAAAGGATATTTTTTATTGCAATATACACTTTGGCAAGGCTTTGGGCTTTGCCAAAGTTTTTTTGTTGCTATGGGGTGGGGGAGAGCTTGTGGGACGAATGGGACTTGTGAAATTGGTGGAAAAATAGGAGTGGGGTGTAATTAAATTAAAAAATATTTTTATCTGATAATGAGTAACATAGGTGCTTTTAGGTAAAAATAAATGTTAAAAAAATTGTGAGTTATGGAAAAATGTTGTAACTATGCACCTGAATTAAGCAACCAAGAGTATTTTAAATTCAACAAAATAACAAATTAAAGACATAATATTAGCGTTTCGCTTTACATTTTCCTATCATAGAAAAACGACCAATTTTTTTTGATGTAAATAGGGAAGTAGAAGTGGAAGTGCCTGCGTTTACGTGGGCATTCCTTTTGCTTATTTACATCAGCCTTTGGTCGGGCATTCTATGATAAGCAAATAGGAATGCACCGCGTTTTTTTATGTCCCTATATAAACAACAAGGCGGAAACTGAAAAGCCTGTAACAGAGTAGGTATGATTTTAAATTTTTAAATTATGTTTAAAGCACCATTTTCATTTTCAGGACGTATCCGTAGAACAGAATACGGGATATCTATGATTATTTATTCAATTACTTATCTATTTCTTATGGGAATAGTAAGTGCTTCTGAAGGTAAAGGCTCCTTTGTATTAATTTTTTTGTTACCATTATTTTGGTTTAGTTTGGCTCAAGGAGCAAAACGTTGTCACGATTTAGGTAATAGTGGCTGGTATCAGCTGATTCCTTTCTATGGGTTCTGGCTCTTGTTTGCAGAAGGAGAACGATTTACCAATCGGTATGGAGAAGACCCTAAAAGTAATAATTTAAACAATGGTAATAACAATAATTTTACCACTAATAATTATACCTCCACTCCACAACAGAACAATACTGGCTTTACATATAGCGGAGGGCATAACGCTACGAACAACTCACTTAATAACAATAATCAGCAGTACAACAATACCAATGACAACTACAACAGCTCATACAACAACAATTACAATAGCGGAGGCTCATACAGCTCAAATAAAGAATTTCAAGGGAACAACCCTTACGCTAAAAATTAACACCCTCTAAAACAACAAGAATGTACAACTTAGAAACCTTACAGATTAGCAGCACTTTTCCTTGCTTGGTAATATATCTGCTAGACCAGTCGGGCTCTATGGAAGATCCTTTTAGCCCTAATATATCAAAAGCCCAAAAAGTAGCCGATGCTATTAATGAGATTATTTTTGAGACGGGACTTAAGTGTTTTGACTCTAATGGCAATGTAAAAAATCGTTTTGAAATATCGGTTATAGGATATGGAGGGCGCAATAGTGCTGTAGAACCTGCGTGGGAAGGTAATTTGCGGGGGCACTGGGTGGTATCTATAGCCGATGTATTTACAAACGCTATTGGTGAGCAAAATGGGATTCCCATATGGATAACTCCTAAAGCAGTATCGGATACTCCTATGACGCGAGCTTTTGAGAATGCTTATCGTGTGTGTGAAGCTTGGATAAATTGGGGTAATCATCGGGATTGTCATCCTCCTATCATCATTAACATTACCGATGGAGAGGCTACCGATGGAGGTTCTTTTGATAGTACTCTTAAGAAGAAAGTACAACAACTGAAATCTTTACACACCAATTACGGGGGAGTGAACATTTTTAATATTCATATTTCAGGATTGAGTGGGGATAGTATTTTGTTTCCTAATAACAGCCCTATACGTGGGAACGCTTCTTTGCTCTTTGAACTTTCTACAGAGCTAAATCCTCAAATGGTAGCTTTAGCCAATCGTATGGGCTATAATGTACAACAAGGAGCTAGAGGTTATGTTTTTAACGGCAGCCCCAAACACCTAATGGACTTCCTCAACATTGGTAGTAACCCTTTATAATACAATCGTATGAATGTAAAAATATTCCAACTGCACAAGCGTTCTGTATATGAATATAGCTCAATACAAGATAAATATAGCTTTAATGCTTCACAAGGTGTATTTGCAATAGCCGATGGCGCTACTCAGGGGTATAAATCAGAAATATGGGCTAATTTATTGGTTGATAACTTTGTAAAAACGCCTACTTTTATAGCCTCCTCTCTTATAGAGGATTTTAAACGCTACGCTTCTAATTTTAAACAACAAGATTTATCTCTTAAAACAGATAATCCTGCTTTTCGTTTGGCAGAAGAACGTAAAAAACAACAAGGAGCTTATGCTACTTTTATGGGCGTAAGTTTCATAAATAATAAGTTTATATATATATCATCGGGTGATGTATGTGGTTTTTTGGTTAGGGGAGACGAAATATGCTCATTTCCGCATAAAACTATAGACGATTTAGAGAATGATAAAGGTTTTTTAGGGACTCAGCCGCTCTTAGAAGATAAGGTAATGGTAGGGCAATTTAAAACCTCAGAAGCTACTCTTGAAGTAAATGATATAATTATTCTTGCTACAGATGCCATTGCACGGCTGTTGTTGAAAGAAAGAGAGCAAATTAATGTCTTGCTAAATCTTTCTTCTTATGATAGTTTTTACCAATATATTTTAAACTTATGGGAGACTAAAAGGCTGGAAGAAGATGATATCACTATTTGTATCATAGAACCTTCAAAACAAGGTACTGTAACAGAGTTTTTACCTCCTTCAGATTTTTCATTTCCTAAAGAAGATAAACCTAACTATGTGCAGATGCTCAATGAGCCAACAACGGCTGTTGGAAATATAAATGATGCTAAAAGAGAAATAGATAAGTTACGCTCTCAATTAACCCATAGTAACTTCCAATATCAAAAGTTACGACAAAAGAATAGATGGAAGGTAGCAGCACTAAGTGTTGCCTTATTGGGTGTAGTATTATATAGCTATATACAGCAATCATTACCTGCACCGCTTTTTATCAATCGTGTGGATAGTGACGACACCGTTATGTCGGGCACTATTCCCAAAGGGGCAGATGCGTTTATATACGCCGATAAAAAAATGATTGCTAAGATAGAAAACTCAAGCGGAAAATGGGTTTACCAGATGAAAATGAGCTATCCTGCAGGTACTGAAATAGGGATTCATATATTGAATAAAAAAGAAAGCTATGGCTTTACACGTGTAGTAATGGCTACTCAAGCTGATACATTCAATCTTGTTATCCCTAAAAAAATAGAGGTAAAAAATCCTGCAGATCTTTCTAATTCTGAGAAAAGTGCTTTAAAAGATTCACTTATAAGCAAAAATAAAACACTTGAGAATACAGCTATAAGTATTGATAGTGTTTCATTAAACATTACATTCCCAGACGATTCAAAGAAAGCAATTTCGTTAAAGAAACTCATAAATGCCTCAAAAACAAAAGAAAAAAGTTTTTGGGATACTTTACAATTTTGGAAAGAGTAGTATATGAATATAGAAAATTATCCTTTAGTATCAGAATACGAAGTTGAAATAAAGAAATTTGGGGCAGGTATATTAAACTTGCCCTCAAAATATGAATTTATCCCCAATAGAACCACTCCGATAAAGATATTTAATTACGGCTCAGGAGCTTTTGCTGCTATTTTTAAAATTCGTGATGCAAAGCTGACTTGTGATTATGCGCTACGTTGCTTTTTAAATGGGGGAAACTTGCAAAATATAAACAGAAATATTTCAATATCAGAATATTTGAGTAATATAAGTGCTCCTTTTTTTTGCAAAAACAGAGTTTTTACAGAGGGTATTAATATCAAAGGAGAATATTATCCTGTTATTGTAATGGAATGGTCGTATGGTAAAAAACTAAATGACTATGTAACTTCTATCATTAATAATAACCACAAAATTACTGAATTACAAAACCATTTGGTGAACCTTAGCCATAGCTTAGAAGATTTGGGTATAGCACACGGCGATATACAATCGGGGAACGTGCTGGTAGAACAAACAACTACTATCAACCTTAAATTGGTAGATTATGACCCTATGTTTATACCTACCCTAAAAGGAGAACAGGCTGTAGAAATAGGACACTCTTCTTTTCAGCATCCTAAACGCAATAAGACTCATTATGATACTACTATAGACCGATTTTCATTTTGGTTACTACTTACCGCCTTAGAAGCTCTCAAGTTTGATAAAAAGCTATGGAATAAAGATTTGCAAGGTGGCTTTAATGACGAAGATAACTTTTTGTTTAAAGCAAAAGATTTACAAAATCCACAAGGTTCTCCTCTTGTTCAACGATTAAAATCATTGCAACAACCCTCTGTAGATTTTTATCTTAATCATTTGCTTTCTGATAGTTCTTCACCTAATAGAGAAAAAATAAGTTTGTTTGAAAAAACAAATAGCCCTACACAATCTTTTAAAGAAACGACCACTAAAACTACAGTTGCTACTCCTGTAAAAAAAGAAGTAACTAAAACTGAGATAGAAAAGACTAATGAGCAAGTAAGAACTAAAATAGTATCGGAGGAAATTAAAAATGAAAGTTTTACAATTACTTCTAGTCCTGAAAAAGCAAAAGTGTATATAGGCAGTATAGCACCTAATAATTTTAAAGGCGAAACACCTATACAACTTGATTTAAGTTATCAATCACAGAAAGTAATTATAACCTATTTAAATAAACAAAAGGTTTTTTACTTAAATAGAGGGCAATTGTTTTATAATATACCTTTGGAGGAAAATAAACCACAGGGCTCTGCTACCCACTCGCCTATTAGTAGAAGTGCAATATATCAGGCTCATAATGGAAATATTGAAAAAATAGGGTTCTTTGACATAAAATTTGCCCAGCCTATATTTTTAACAAAAGAAGAATTTGAAAGAGAATTACAGAAAGGAAGGCTTTTTAAAGATGTTGTACTCTATAGAGGGGAAAAGAAGAATATAAGATTATTTCAGGATTTATGGCAATTACACCAAAAATATTATTCTATAAAAGAGAAGAATGGTCCCTCTACATATATAATAATTATTGTATTTATAATAATCATTAGTGTTTTAATACTTATTATGGGATTTATTATTAGTAATTCCAGAAGATATTAATTTCCTGCTGCCCGAAAAAGTTTTGTTTTGTGAAGGCGATTTGCCAATCGCCCCTACAATGTGAATAAACATCCTCCTGCCCCAAAGGGGGAGGTGGTGCATGTGTGATGCAAAGTTTGCCAAAGTGTGTGGTGCAAAGTTTGGCAAAGTGTGTGGTGCAAAGTTTGGCAAGGTGTGTGGCGTATGTACAACAATCGCTATAACACTCGTACTAATGGTAATTGGGTGGAGGTGACGAAGAAGTAATGGAGAGAATACCCTGAAAAGATTTTTTGTAATTTCAAAAAAACTTGTAACTTTGCAGAAAATTGCAAATGATTAAAAATAAATAGTTTGCCAAAGGCTGTTGTTTTGCAACCTTTGGCAATATTTTTATCCCCCATGCCCCCAAGGAGGGAGGTGGTGTCATTGTACTATGAAACTGATTGGTTAACAATAAACTTTGTCAAACTCTGAAAGTTTGCCAA
>NZ_KB291319.1:94024-102375 GCF_000318275.2 Capnocytophaga sp. oral taxon 332 str. F0381 | reverse complement strand
CTTATCCTTCGCTCAACCTTCGCTGAAGGTTCGGAAAGGTAGGTAAGCTGCACGGGCAGGGGGTGCGCATAGGGAGATTTGCCAAGAAACAAAAAAATCTTCTGAAAAATTTGCATACTCAATAAAAAATATTACTTTTGCCGAAAATTTTCAAAATACAAACTTTATGTACTGGACGTTAGAACTCGCTTCACACCTAAGTGATGCACCTTGGCCTGCTACCAAAGACGAACTTATAGACTATGCTATCCGTACAGGAGCCCCTATGGAAGTAGTTGAAAATCTGCAAGAAATGGAAGACGAAGGCGATATGTATGAATCTATTGATGAAATATGGCCTGATTATCCTTCTGAAGAAGATTTCCTTTGGAATGAAGATGAATATTAAAAAAGTCTCCAACGAGAGACTTTTTTTAATTAACAAAATAATAAAACAAACTGACAATTTGTCAGCCCCACCCCCTTTGGTATATTTATTGACTATTCATAATTCAAAATTCATAATTATATAAATGAGTCTTATCAATTCCCTAATAAAAATATTCGTAGGCGACAAAGCCAAAAACGATTTAAAAGCCATTCAGCCCATAGTAGAAAAAATTAAAACTTACGCAGGGCAACTTGAAAACATCAGCAATGACGAGCTGCGAGCTAAAACCATTGAGTTTAAAAATAAAATAAAAGAAGCTCGCGCCGCTCTTGATAGCAAAATTGCTACCTTACAAGAGCAGGCTAACGCTACTGATAGCATAGACGCTAAGGAAGACCTCTATGTGGAGATAGACAAACTAAGTCAGGAGGCTTATCAGGTTTCAGAAAAAGTGCTAAACGAAATTTTGCCTGAAGCGTTTGCTACTATGAAAGAAACAGCGCGCCGCTTTGCTAACAACGAGACTATTGCCGTAACAGCTACTGAACGTGATCGTGAGCTATCTGCCTCACACGACTACGTATCAATTGATGGCGATAAAGCTATCTGGAAAAACCACTGGGACGCCGCTGGAAAAGATGTTACTTGGGATATGGTGCATTACGATGTGCAACTTATCGGGGGGATAGCGCTTCACCAAGGTAAAATCGCCGAAATGCAAACAGGGGAAGGTAAAACTCTCGTGGCTACTCTTCCTGTATACCTCAACGCCCTTACAGGCAATGGGGTGCACTTGGTAACCGTGAACGACTACCTTGCACGCCGCGATAGTGCTTGGATGGGACCTCTATTTGAGTTTCACGGGCTGCGTGTAGATTGTATTGACAATCACCAGCCTAATTCTGCCGCTCGCCGCAATGCTTATAACGCTGATATTACTTACGGAACTAATAACGAATTTGGTTTTGACTACCTGCGCGACAATATGGCGCACACCTCCGAAGACTTGGTGCAACGCGCTCACAACTACGCCATTGTCGATGAGGTCGACTCGGTGCTTATTGACGATGCCCGTACACCACTTATCATTTCAGGACCTACTCCTAAAGGCGAATTACACGAGTTCAACGAACTTAAACCTATAGTAGCCGATTTGGTAGCTAAACAACGTACCTACCTTACTAAAGTGCTTGCCGATGCCCGCAAACTTATTGCTGAAGGGAATACTAAAGAAGGGGGATTCCTCTTATTGCGCGTACACCGTGGGCTGCCTAAAAATAATGCCCTTATTAAATTCCTTAGCGAAGAAGGTGTAAAACAATTGCTACAGAAAACCGAAAACTACTATATGCAGGATAACAATCGCGAAATGCCAAAGGTGGATGCCGAATTGTACTTCGTGATTGACGAAAAAAACAACCAAATAGAACTTACCGACAAAGGATTTGCGGACATCGCCTACGATGGTGATAAAGATTTCTTTGTACTTCCTGATATAGGGGTAGAAATTGCTGAAATAGAGAACAAAAAACTGCCTATTGAAGAAGAAGCTGCGCTTAAAGATAAACTTTTTAAAGACTTCAGCGTAAAAAGTGAGCGTATTCATACCCTCAACCAGCTGCTAAAAGCCTACACGCTCTTTGAAAAAGACGTAGAGTATGTAGTAATCGATAATAAAGTACTTATCGTAGACGAGCAAACAGGTCGTATAATGGACGGAAGACGTTACTCTGACGGATTGCACCAAGCGATTGAGGCTAAAGAGAATGTGAAGATTGAAGCGGCTACCCAAACCTACGCTACTATCACCTTGCAAAACTACTTCCGTATGTACAGCAAGCTATCGGGTATGACTGGTACAGCGATTACTGAGGCTGGTGAGTTTTGGGAAATCTACAAGTTGGATGTAATGGAAATCCCAACCAACCGCCCTATTGCGCGCAAAGACCACAACGACCTTATCTATAAAACCAAACGCGAGAAATACAACGCTGTAATTGACAAAGTAGTAGAACTATCGGTAGCTGGTCGCCCAGTGCTTATCGGTACTACTTCTGTAGAAGTATCGGAACTGCTTAGCCGTATGCTTACAATGCGTAAAATAAAACACAATGTACTGAACGCTAAGCTACACAAAAAAGAAGCTGAAATTGTAGCCGAAGCAGGGCAATCAGGAGTAGTAACTATCGCTACCAATATGGCAGGTCGTGGTACCGACATCAAGCTAAGCCCAGAGGTGAAAGCTGCTGGCGGTTTGGCTATCATAGGCACCGAACGACACGATTCACGCCGTGTAGACCGCCAGTTACGTGGTCGTTCTGGTCGTCAAGGTGACCCAGGAAGCTCGCTATTCTACGTGTCGTTGGAAGATAACCTTATGCGCTTATTCGGTTCTGAGCGCATCGCTCGCCTAATGGATAGATTAGGACACAAAGAAGGTGATGTGATAGAGCACTCTATAATGACCAAACGTATAGAAACAGCTCAGAAAAAAGTAGAAGAAAACAACTTCGGTATCCGTAAGCGTTTGTTGGAATACGATGATGTGATGAACGCACAACGCGAGGTGATTTACAAACGCCGCCGCCACGCCTTAGAGGGCGAACGCCTAAAGGTGGATTTGGCAAATATGATATTCGATACCTGCGAGGTAATCGTTGAAAACAATAAAGGTGGTAATAACTACAAGAACTTTGAGTTTGAGCTTATTAAATACTTCTCATTAAAGACTCAAATCAGTGAGAGTGAATTTGCAAAAGGCTCTAACAACGATTTAACGTTCAAACTTTACCACGAGGTGCTAAATCACTATCAGGAAAAAACAGAACGCAATGCGGCTACGGCTTTCCCTGTTATCAAAGAAGTGTATGAAAACCCTTCAAATACCTATGAGCGCATCGTTGTTCCTTTCACCGATGGGCAAAAGATGCTCAATATCGTTACCGACCTAAAAGAGGCATACGAAACACAAGGCAAGAAGCTCATCAGTGATTTTGAGAAGAATATCACCTTAGCTATTATTGATGAAGAGTGGAAAACACATTTGCGCCGAATGGACGAACTGAAACAATCAGTGCAATTGGCGGTACACGAACAGAAAGACCCGCTACTCATCTACAAATTTGAGGCTTACCAGCTTTTCAAAACAATGATTGATAAGGTAAATAAAGAAATCGTATCATTCTTGTTCAAAGCCGAATTGCCTACTCAAAACGCCCCTGTACAAGAAGCGCACGCTCCTGTAAGGCAACGCGATAACTACCAAACTAATAAGGAAGAAACCCTCAATAGTGATGAGATGGCACAACGTGCTCGTGAAGTGGGTGAGCAGGCTTCACAACGCCGCTCGGTAGTAGAAACCATAGTGCGTGAGCAACCTAAAGTGGGGCGTAATGATAAAGTTATTGTGCAAAATATCCGTAACGGTGAGCGCAAAGAAATGAAGTACAAACAAGCTACTTCGCTTATTGATAGCGGAGATTGGATTATCGTTCCTAAATAGTAAGTTTTTTTCATAGACACTAAAATAGGCTACCTGAAGAAAGTTTTCAGATAGCCTATTTTATTGTTGTTATGATTTGTGTTATATCCCTGTATAGTTTTCAGGAGTAATAGCTTTTAGTTCGGCTTTTATAGCTTCATTTACCTCCAAAGTATCTATAAATTGCGCTATAGTTTCGGCAGTGATAGCGGCATTGGTACGGGTAAGTCCTTTGAGAGCTTCATACGGATTGGGGTAGCCCTCACGGCGCAATATAGTTTGTATAGCTTCGGCTACTACAGCCCAATGTTCATTGAGGTCTTGGCGTATTTTAGCCTCATTTAGCAACAGCTTATTTAGTCCTTTGAGGGTAGATTGCAAAGCAATGAGTGTATGCCCAAAAGGCACCCCTACATTGCGCAATACAGTACTATCAGTAAGGTCGCGTTGCAAGCGCGAAATAGGAAGTTTTGAGGCTAAATGCTCTAACAAAGCATTCGCAATCCCCAAATTACCTTCAGAATTTTCAAAATCTATCGGATTCACCTTATGAGGCATCGCCGATGAACCTACTTCGCCTGCTTTTATCTGCTGTTTGAAGTAATCCATAGAGATGTACGTCCAGATGTCTCTATTGAGGTCTATTAGTATCGTATTGATACGTTTTAGTCCGTCAAAAAGGGCTGCTAAATGGTCGTAATGCTCTATTTGAGTAGTAGGAAATGAATGATGTAACCCCAAAACATCTTCCACGAAGTGTGTGCCAAAAGCTTTCCAATCTATTTGAGGATAAGCTACTTTATGGGCATTGTAATTACCCGTAGCCCCTCCGAATTTAGCTGCAAAAGGCACTTGTTTGAGCAAGCGCAATTGCTCCTTGATACGCACTACAAATACTTGTAATTCTTTGCCTAAACGCGTAGGCGATGCAGGTTGCCCGTGTGTGCGTGCCAATAGGGGTACATCAGCCCAATCTTCTGCCAATAGCGTTAGCTTTTCGGTAAGCTGCTCCAATGATGGGTAATACACCTGTTCCATTGCCTCTTTGATGCTCAGTGGGATGGCTGTATTATTGATATCTTGAGAGGTAAGCCCGAAGTGAATAAACTCTTTGTAGCCCTTCAGCAGTAGCTTATCAAATACTTTTTTGATGTAGTATTCTACCGCTTTTACATCGTGGTTGGTAACTTTTTCTATACCTTTAATTTCAAGAACCTCATCTGTGGTGAATATTTGGTAGATAGCCCGCAGATCGTTATAGCGTTCTTTAGGAAAATCGTTTAATTGTGGTAATTTTTGTTCGCATAAAGCAATAAAATACTCTATTTCTACCAATATACGATAGCGAATGAGTGCTCCTTCAGAGAAAAAAGGCACCAAAGCTGCTGTTTTGTCGGCGTATCTGCCATCAATAGGTGATATTGCGTGTAAGCTCATAATTATAATCTTAATTTTTTAGTTATTTTTAGTGTGTAGTAGGCGTGTTAGCTTGATAGCCAAATCGGTAAAGATGAGTTTGCCATTGCCATTACGCTCTACGTGATAGGTAGCTTCTTCTATTAGGTTATGTATTTTTTCAATATTATTGCCGTGTATGAAAGGGGCAAACTTTTGTAGCTGGAAAGTAGGGTCGGTGAATTGCATATACACCAAGCCCGTAGCGGTGTAGTTTAACAAGAAAGCCTGTCTAAACACTTCGGCACAATACTGCAAGAATTGTTTTTGAGTTTCGCGCCCTGTAGCGCTCACCTCTTCGCTCCACTGCAAAAGTCCGTGTATAGAGGCTTTATTGCCTTTAGCACGATAAGCCGTTCGCACCCACGCTATAAACCAACGCTCAAACACCACCTCTTCATCTTCTTTGTCTTGCATTAGTAGCAAGGCTTTGTTGAAGTTGCCTTGTGAGCGGATAGCTATTTGGGTAGCTTTATTTTCACTGACCCCTCGTGCTAAAATACCTTCTTTGATAGCCTGTTCGCTCAGCGGAGGAAATCGCAGTAGCTGGCAGCGCGATTTGATGGTATCCAACAGTGCATTTTCGTCTTCAACAACCAACAGAAACAATGTTTTTTCAGGAGGTTCTTCTAAAAGTTTCAGTAGTTTATTAGCCGTTTGCACGTTCATCTTTTCAGCCATCCAGATAATCATCACCTTATAGCCTCCTTCAAATGATTTTAGAGCGAGTTTGCTTGTTATTTCTTTGGCTTCGTTTACGCCTATGTTAGCTTGTTTTTTTTCTACCCCCAAATAAGTAAGCCAATCAAACAAAGTTCCATAGGGTTGCGCTTGCAGAAAAGCACGCCACTCGGTCATAAACAAGGAACTTACAGGGTCTTTTTTCACCTTGTCGTTAGCAGCGGTGGGGAAAACGAAGTGCAAATCGGGGTGCGCTAATTGGGCACACTGGGCTTGTGCTTTAGGATTATTTGCCGCTAAGAGAAGTGAGGCATAAGCTATCGCCATAGGCAATGCACCCTGCCCTTCGGCAGCGACAAAAAGCTGAGCGTGTGGTATGCGCCCTGCCTCCACACTTGCTTTTAAATACCCTTTAATGTGGTCGTATCCTAAAATATCTTTAAATTCCATTATTGTCCTTTTCTTAATTACAAAGGCTCTTGTTTATTACTTCTGAAGTGTATAATTGATATAACCCCTTCCTCTTCCAAAACTTCATAATATACTGCGAACTTATAATTAAGAAAGCTCTTCTTATATAATTCTAAATGCTCTATATAATTTGCTAAGAAATAAGGAGTTTCTTTTAGTTCTTTTTCAAGAGCGTCTACAGCGTCTATAATTTAACGCTCCCTTGCATCTTTTTGTACTTCTGAATGACTAAACCACAAACCCGCACGTGTCTCTTTTTTAGAAAGTTCTATTTCTAAAAGCTCTTTTTCAGTAAGTGTATCATCATTAAATACACTTTTTATATTTCTTATTTCTTTTGAAACTATAGTTTCTTCAATTTCTATTGCATTCATAAAATATTATTTTTTATTATTGTCCTTTCTTTCTCATTCGCATATTCAAAAATTCCACACCTAATGAGAAGGCTATGGCAAAATATAAATATCCTTTAGGTACAGCACCTACAGTTTGTCCTGCCAATACAGCTTCTGAAAGATGCATACTTTCGGTTACTAACATAAAACCGATAAGTATCAAAAACGAAAGAGCTAATATTTGGATAGATGGATTGCGATTTACGAAGTTACCTACTGGAGTAGCAAACAGCATCATTATAGCTACTGAAAGCACTACTGCAGCAATCATTATATAAATAGCCCCACCCAAACCATTGGTCATACCTACCGCAGTGAGGATACTATCTAACGAAAAAATAAGGTCTATGAGCAATATTTGGGCAATAACCCCTCCTAAAGAAGCGTGTTGATTTGCTTTGGGAGCATCCGATTCGGTAACGTGCTCGATGTGATTAACTTTAGCGTGTATTTCTTTGGTAGATTTGTAGAGCAAAAAGATACCCCCACTTAATAAAATAAGAGCTTGCCCGTTGAAGTGTGCGGAGAACCATCCCCAATCAATAGAAAACAGAGGGTCTTTAAGTTTTACTAACACCGAGATACCCAACAGCAGGGCAATACGCAAAAACATTGCCAAGAATAGCCCTATACGAGTAGCGCGCTTACGTTTATTTTCGGGTAATTTCCCCGTTACTATTGATATAAATATCACATTATCAATCCCTAATACAATTTCAAGAAAAGTAAGGGTAATAAGAGCCACAAGGGCATCGGCAGTAAAAAGTACTTCCATTTAATTAGTGTTTAAGTTTAAAATGTTATTTTTTAAAAAGCTCAGCGTGAGACCCCAAACGAGTAAGCACTATTCTTTTTTGTTCATCGTCATATTGCAACCAAATAATGAGCAAATCAGGCTCTATATGACATTCTAAATGTCCTTTGTAGTTTCCTGTTAAAAAATGAGCTTTCATATAAAGAGGCAATTGTTTCACCCCTCCAATTTTTAGCAACCTGATAGTATTATCTATTTTAGCTAATTTTTCATTGTTATTTAAATACCTCTTATAATCTTTTTTAAAAGCTGTAGAGGAATATAGCTGGTATTTATTTTCTTCTTCTTGAGTTTCAGTGGTCTCCATAAGTTTAGTTTTTTAAGAATGCTAAAAAATCATCAACATTATCATAGAAAGGCGTTTCTTTATCCTTTATCAATTTTTCAGCCTCAGCCATAGCTTCTTTTGTTTCTTGGTTGGGAATATCTTTTTTTGTATTTAGTTCTTCAACATTAAGAATATTAAAGTTAAGGCTTCTGAGTATATTTAAAGCATTTTCTATAGAAATTCCTTGTGGAGGTGAGGTTAAAATTGCATTCATTTTCTATTATCTTTATTTACAGGGCAAAGGTACAAAATAATGTTTAATTATCAATGTTTAATGATTAATTTCGTTTCCACACCAATTCCCCCACAAGCTCCCCCGAATCTTGAGCGAAGGTTGAGCGAAGGTTGAGCGAAGG
>NZ_KB291319.1:61771-94004 GCF_000318275.2 Capnocytophaga sp. oral taxon 332 str. F0381 | reverse complement strand
ATAAGCGAAGGAAAGTCGGCGAGCTGGTGCAGCCAAGTATGTGACGAAGGATAAGCTCGTGCGGCTCGCACCGAAAAATAAAAGCCTGTGCGGCTCGCACCGAGCGAGCTAACTACTAAGTACTAACGCCAATGCTTCTTCAAAAAGGGCTTCATAGCGTTCTGGAAGAGGAGTATGAAACTTCTTTTCGTAAATTTGTTTTAGCACATCTATGGGCTGTAAGTCGTTGAGGGCGAGTTCACTTTGCAATGGAGCTTCAGTATCGTTTTCACCTTGTTGCAAACGTACATCTATGCGTGCCAAGCGTACGTGTTTGTTGCCGATGGCTTTTAGTATTTCACTTTTGAGTTCCGGTGAAGGTTCGCTAAGGAGTACTTTCACTTCTAAAAAAGGCAGAGGCTCACTATTTGTAACGGCACTTTCTGGCAGTGCTTGAAGTGCTTGGAGTACCTTTTCGGGGCTTTGATGTTGTGCAGGAACGCTGAGTAACGGGGTGTGTAATGGCACGGCAAGGGGTTGTATGTGCTGTATTTCATTTTCTATCAGCTGTATACACACTACCTGATGATTGTAATTGTGTTCAGCAAAAGAAAGAGGCAACGGACTTCCACTATAGCGAATGTACTCTTTGCCTCCTAAAGCCTGTGCCTTGTGAATATGCCCCAATGCTACGTACTGCAATTGAGTAGGGAAAGCGGTTGTCTGCACCCCTTCTATCCCACCGATAATAGGGCGTTCGGCAGTATCGTCATCGCTCACTTCAGCACCTGTAGCGTGCAAATGCCCCATAGCAATCAGCGGTTTACCTTGTGCTATTGCCAATGCTCGTTGGGTAATTTGGTTGTAAAAAAGCGTAATCCCTTCGGCGTAATTGGGAGTTTGCTCTTCGTTTTTAGGATAGTCGCCCAAACGCAAAAAGGGAACAGCAAGGCAGTAAGCAGCAATGGTATCACCTTTGTAAAGCGGAATGATAAGCGAATCGTAATGTATCTGCTTTTGGTGGTTGCGCCTTACGTGTCCGATGAGGTGAACACGCGTATCTTCTAAAAGGGGCTGAGGCATCTCTAAACGCACAGGCGAATCGTGATTGCCTGCGGTAGCAATAATTTGTAGCTGAGGAAAACGAGTGATTGCCCGATGCAAAAAATGATAAAACAACCTAAGCGACTCTACCGCAGGGTTTGCCGTATCAAATACATCACCGCTGATGAGCAACACGTCTATCTTCTGATTTTCAATAGTTTGTAATAACCAATTGAGAAAATGCTCGTGCTCGTGATAGCGGTCGTATTGGTAAAAGGTTTGCCCTAAATGCCAATCGGCAGTATGTAGTAAATTCATTTTTTTATTGATTTTATTTTTTCAGCTGACAAAAATAATATATATTTGCGGTAAATTTGAAGTTTATGGATAAAAATTATAAAATGTTAGCCAAGACCTTCTTTGGTTTTGAAGATATATTGGCAGAAGAATTGCAGAATTTAGGAGCTATGAAAGTAGTAAAGGGCGTTCGTAGTGTAGAGTTTGTAGGCGATAAAGGTTTTATGTATAAAGCCAATTTGTGCCTACGTACAGCTCTGAAGATACTCAAGCCTATTGCTTCTTTCTACGTGCGCTCTGAAGAGGAATACTACCGCAAACTTTACGAATTTGATTGGGAAGAATATTTGGGGGTTAACCAAACTTTTGCTATTTCGGCAACTTTGCAAACAGAACTTTTCAATCATACTCAATACGTAGCACTGAAAGCTAAAGATGCCATAGTCGATGCTTTTAGAGCGCGTACAGGCAAGCGTCCTAATGTAGATATACACCACCCCGATGTGCAGTTGCATATCCATATTCAGCGCAACGAGGTAATCGTCTCTCTTGATAGTTCAGGCAATTCGCTGCACCAACGGGGCTATCGTATGGCTACTAATATCGCACCTATCAACGAGGTACTTGCT
Organism: Capnocytophaga sp. oral taxon 332 str. F0381; assembly: GCF_000318275.2. Lineage (NCBI taxonomy): Bacteria > Pseudomonadati > Bacteroidota > Flavobacteriia > Flavobacteriales > Flavobacteriaceae > Capnocytophaga > Capnocytophaga sp. oral taxon 332. The sequence goes on along the minus strand of NZ_KB291319.1, from coordinate 92,055 downwards.
GCTGGCATCCTCTTAATGAGTGGCTGGGATGGGCAGTGTGACTTTTTAGACCCGATGTGTGGTAGCGGTACTTTCCTGATAGAGGCTGCTATGATAGCTTGCAATATTCCTGCTAATATCCATCGTAAAGAATTTGCTTTTGAACGCTGGAATGACTTCGACCAAAAACTTTTTGATGTAATCTTCAATAGTTGTATCAAGAAAATGCGTGAGTTTCACCATCGCATAGTGGGGTACGACAAAGCCCCTTCGGCAGTGATGAAAGCTAAAGATAACCTACGCAATGCTGATTTGGCTCAATATGTAACCATTGAACAAAAAGACTTTTTTACTACCGAAAAAGAAAACAAAGAAGCTCCTTTGCACATCGTTTTCAATCCGCCCTACAACGAGCGATTGCCTATTGATACCGAAAAACTATACGCCTCAATAGGCGATACACTGAAAAACCATTACCCCAACACTGATGCGTGGTTTATCACCTCAAACCTTGAGGGGATGAAGTTCGTAGGCTTGCGCCCTTCACGCAAAATAAAGCTATACAACGGCAAGCTGGAAAGCCGCTTGCTACAATACAGAATGTATGAGGGTAGCAAAAAAGCAAAGTATCAAACTGAAAATGTGAATAATACTAAAAAATAAATAAAAAAGATAAAGTATAGCAGTTAATTGCAAAAAAAGATGTAATTTTGCAGCCGTAATTGTTTTTGTTCAAGAAAATGTTGAGATTAAAATTTCTTTTAAGTTGCTTTCTATTAGGCTTTTCTATAGCTATTGCTCAAGTAGATGAGAAAGCAGCTGCTAACAATGTAGACATCACACAGGTGAATGTAGACAACTTGTCGGATACACAAGTACAAACTATGTGGGCACGGGCGCAAGCTCAGGGCTACACTATAGACCAGCTCATAGCTATGGCACGAGCGCGCGGTATGCAAGAAATGCAAGCTATGAAACTAAAGCAGCGCATTATGCAGCTTAGCAATGTGAAAAGCAATGCTCCTACTGCTGCTACTGATAAAATGAGAAAACCTGCTGATGAAGAAGACATTTTTGGCTATACAGGTAATGAAGATAAAAGAAAACTTGCAACTAAAGAGGACGATAAAAATAAGGCTATCTTTGGGTTAGACTTCTTTAAAAACCCAAAAATATCATTTACTCCTAACCTTAATATGCCTACCCCTGACAACTACCAAATAGGTCCCGGTGATGAGTTATTGGTAGAAGTGTGGGGAGCTACTGAAGGGAACTTTAGACAAAAAGTAGATGCTGAAGGGAACATTTTCTTGAACGGGGTGGGACGTATACACGTAGGTGGACTTTCATTCTCAGATGCTAAAGCAAAAATAAACAGTGCCTTAAAACGTATCTATTCGGGTATCTCTGCCCCTGATGGCAGCTATGCCAAGATATATACAGGAGTAACCATCAGTCAGGTACGTACCGTGAAGGTTAACATTATAGGCGAGGTGGTAGTACCAGGAACTTATTCACTAAGCTCACTTTCTACCGTACTTAACGCACTATATGCTTGCGGGGGTCCTTCGCAAAATGGATCGTTTAGGGAAGTAAACCTATTCAGAGGGGGCAAGAAAATAGCTACTTTTGATATTTACCAATTTCTTCTCAATGGTTCTGAAAAAGGGAATTTAGGATTACAAGACCAAGATGTGCTGATAGTCCCGCCTTACAAAAACCGTATATGGGTGGAAGGCGAAGTAAAAAGACAAGGTTTTTATGAAACTTTAGACAGTGAAACTTTAGCTAATTTGGTGAGCTTCTTCGGAGGTTTTACTTCGGATGCTTTCACCAATACCCTTGTGTTAGAACGTATAAAGAACGCCAAACGCGAAGTAAAAGAAATTGCTTTTTCAGAAATATCAAAGCTGAAAATGGAAAATGGAGATAGGCTGAAAGTGCATTCTATTACCAAAGAATACCAAAACAGACTGAGTATAGGGGGTGCTGTGTATCAACCAGGTGTATATGAATTTAAAGAGGGAATGACTGCTCTTGACCTTATCAATAGGGCTAACGGAGTGAAAAAAGACGCTTCGCTCAACAAAGGACTCATCTTCCGTACCGAAAACAAAACAGATTACCAAACACTGAGCTTCTCAGTAAAAGAATTATTAGAAAAGAATACCGAAATACCCCTAAAAGACAATGATAGTATTCATATTTTCTACAAAGATGCCTTACAATACAAACGCTTTGTAAAGGTAGACGGAGCAGTAAATACTCCTAAAGAATTGCCTTATATGGAGAATATGACCGTAGAAGATGCGATACTCTTAGCAGGAGGACTCTCTAATGGTGCTGACCCTTCAACAATAGAGGTGTTCCGAGAACTTAATGACGGCAGTTTTACAAAACTAAGCCAGACATTTAAAGTCTCAACCAATAATGAACTTATACCACAAGGTGAAGGGTTGACATTGCAACCTAATGACTTGGTATCGGTGCGTTACCAAAAAGGTTTTACCCCAATGCAGACGGTATCTGTGATGGGCGAGGTATTATACCCTGGTATATATAGCATAGAGTCTAAAAGCGAACGCATTTCAGACTTGTTGGAACGAGCTGGAGGTTTTACGCCGTTTGCTTATAAGCAGGGAGTGACTTTGGTGCGCAAAAAAACAGATGAAGGAGAATTGCAGCAAGAAGACTTTTTGGAAGATTTGGTAGAACTAGAAAGTGATGGAAGTGCAGCGAAAAGCAAATCACTTAAGAAAATAGCTAAATCTACTAATCAATACCGCATAGGCTTAGACATAAATAAAATACTAAAAAATAAACACAGCAGATACGACCTACTACTTAGCGAAGGCGACAAAATATTAGTACCTTCAGAAAAGCAAACAGTAGAAATACGTGGAGAAGTGTTAGCTCCTTCAATGGTGCGCTACCAAAAAGGCACCTCTCTTAGGCAGTATATAGACCAAGCGGGTGGTTTTTCTAATCTTTCTAAACGAAATGCTATCTATGTACTCTATGCCAACGGAAGTATTAAATCTACACGTAGATCATTGTTCTTTAACAACTATCCTAAATTGGAACCAGGAGCTATTATCATAGTTCCTACCAAACCAGAGCGCAGACAAATGACTACTGGTGAAACTATTGGTATTATCTCGGCAATTACTACTATGGGTGTATTAATTTACAATGTAATAAAATAAATAGTATGGCAGTAACAAACGAACAACTCACTGATAAAGAGGACGAAATAGACTTGTTGGCTCTGCTCAATAAGATATTAAAAGCAAAAAAAAGAATAGCTATATTCACCTTACTATTCCTGATAATAGGAGTGGTAGCAGCCTTCACTGCCGATAATGAATATACAGCTACTACTATTATGCTCCCACAAACTTCTGACAAAGGAGGTAGTGGTGGTTTAGGAGGCTTGGCGGCTTTAGCAGGTATTAACTTAAGTGGTAGTTCTTCAGAGGCTATACCTTTAAAAAGTTACGATAAAATTATAGCAAGTATCCCTTTTAGGAAGCGATTAGTACAAACCAAACTTACATTTAAAGATTTGCCTAATGACATTACCTATGAAGAGTATCTCACTAAATATAGCAAACCCAGCCTAATGGGGCGTATTATGGGTATATTTAGAAGCAAACCAGCAGCAACAACAGCTCCTGCTACTACAGTAAATGACACTATTATTACAACCCTCACTCCTGAAGAAAGAGGTATCCTCAATAGTATCGGAGGGCATATAAGTTTAGACATAAATGAGAAAGATGGTTATATAAATCTATCGTTTAGGATGCCTGAAGCCTTGCCCGCTGCACAGATGTTACAAAATGCTCAGCAACTATTGCAAGAAGTAGTAACCAGTTTTAAACTACAAAAAGCCAAAGAGGAATATGATTTTGTAGCAAAACGTTGTATAGAAGCTGAAAAAGAATTCAAATCTAAACAGTATGCTGTAGCTCAGTTTCAAGACCAAAACCGCAACTTGTTTAGTAATTTACCACAAACAAGGCTACAACAACTGCAAGCGGAATACAACCTCGCTTTTAGCGTTTATACAGAGTTAGCCAAACAGTTGGAAACCAAACGTATCAAACTAAAAGAAGATCAACCTATTTTTACCATTATAGAACCTGTGAGTGTACCCAATGAGCGCACTAAGCCTAAAAAAGCACTTATCATAGCTATTTGGACGTTTGCAGGACTCATTATAGGTATAGGTAGTGTGTTTTTGAAAGACTTCAGAAATGCCCTAAAAGAAAAACAAGTAAATAACAATGACTAAAAACAGCCTTTATAAGATGCTCAATAACAACTTACAACTTATAGAGTGTGTAACTACAGCCAATAAAGATTATCTACAATCTTTATTGGCTGTAGGATTTTATGCTATTGCCTTAAAAAGTGAGTTACAAGAGCTAACCACTCAGTTAGATTACTCATACAGCAACACTCAAATCCTTCTTTTAGACAATGAAACATCTCTCATTGGGCAACCTCTTACTCTGGAAGCTGTTGCGAAAAACTACCAAGAGGGTAACAGGCGCTTTTATAGTGCTATTAGAGGGCACGGCGGCTATCTACCTACCGAAAAACTCCTCACATACTTACAAGCTCTAAAAATAAATACCTCTATCAATCTTCTTGCTTTTGAGAGTGCTTACAATCAGTTATTAGCTCTTACCCAATAATGCAACCCCAACCGCACAATCTAAACAACGCTTACGCTGGCAATAATACTTGTACTGGTGCAATAACACCTGACTGTCAAAAGCACACTTCACTTCTGCTCCTAAGTTCTTAAAAGCATCTATAACTCCATTATTATCGGCAGGTAGTAGCTTCATTACCTCCATTAGTTCTTCACTCACATCTCTACCCTGCGTTTTATAATAAAGATACTTCAAAGGAATAAGCACATTCACCCAAATAAGAGCTATAAAACTATCGCTTAACGGCTTCCTTACCTTTTTAGAAACCTTACCAAAAGTATAATGCGTTTCCCAAAACTCCGATAGCTTAACTTTAAAAAGTGTTTTCAAATCTTTAAAGCTATTTACCTCTATCAATTGCGAAAAAAGCCCCTCCTTATTTTCATATACTTGTGCCAACTGTACCAACCTAATTGTAGGAAAACCCTGTGGGCGTAATCCTTTAAAATTCATACGCAGAGGCAAAAGCTCTAAACTATACTTCTGTTTCAGATACACAAAATCCTCATATAGTTTTGTTACATACTGCCATTCGGTTTCCTCAGGTAACAAACCTGCCAAGCCCAACAGCAAAGCCTCTAATCGCAAGGGGTGTACTCGTTCTTTTCTGATAACTGAAAAAGGCACTCCCCTACCCAACTGCATAAAAGCCTCACCATTTACAGTTCCTCCAAAGTGTTTCAACAAACACATAAAAAGTACCTTTTCCCAGTCGTATTGGCAATCTATCCACAGTTGTCGTACAAGAGTAGCTTTTTCTTCCAATCGTTCCACTAAAAGCCGCTCATTCCAGCTAAGCAAAGTAATGGCAGGCACGGTATTATACAACCGCTCACAAGTAATAAACTTATACCCTCCAGCCAATGACTCCCGATAGGTACTCAATAACTCTTCAGACACCCAATTCCGAAGCTCTAAGGTAGGAATAGGCACGTTATTCACATCAAATACTTCTATATCGTGCTCCCATACTATATGCAGAATCACATTGTTATACGCTGTATCATATTCGTGTCCGTGTAAGTACCAGTCCGAAGACTTTAGGTGCATCTCTACACAGCCTGCCCAAAGCTGCTGACCAATAACCAGCTGTGCTCCCGTAAAATCAGGACCAGCAAGCCTATTATAAGTGCCAAAACAACGAATTTCTAACCTCTCGCCCGAAGTAAGCTCACAATGCAATGGCACCCGTTTATAACGCCAAAGATAATGCAAAAAATCCTCTTTCATCAGCCATTTATCTTAGCAGCTATCATCAGCCATAAGCGATAATAAAGCAAGGCAAACAAAGAGCCAATACACCAGCCCACTACCACATCTCCTGGGAAGTGCACCCCAAGGTAAATCCTGCTATAACTTACGATTACCGACCAGCATACCAACAGCACTCCTATATACTTTAAATATTTTTTCAACAACAAAGTAAAGAATACTGTCAGAGCCATTGTATTGGCAGCGTGAGCCGAAAAGAACCCATATTTACCTCCACAAATCACATAACGCATTTGTCCTGCCAAAGTTTCATCGTGGCAGGGACGCAAGCGTTCAAAACCGTATTTAAAAACATTTGCTACTTGGTCGGTAGTTGCGATAAGCAACCCTACACATAGTAGTACAAATAATGTCTTTTTCCAATGTAAGTGTTTAATACAGAAATATAAGAGCAAGAAGTACAGCGGTAGTGAAGTCCATTGATTGGTAATCAGCAGCCATAGTGAATCGGCTGAAGAACTACCCCAACTATTTAAGAAACAAAGCAAATCTTTGTCTTTCTGAATAATAAATTCCAGCATAAGGTTGATTTTTAAGTACTGCAAAAATACAAAATAATTTTGAATTCTGAACGCTGAACTATAAATTAAATTTTACTATCACAAAGAGCAGTTTAACAAATAAAGTCGGTTAAGTAATATTCCTAACCGACTTTTCTTGATTTATATATCATTAATTATTAACCAAATACGTGCATTGCCTCAAATGTTACTAAGGTGAGATAGCCTAATATAAAGCCTAATAGTGCCATCCAAAGAATATTTTTAGCATACCAAAAGAAGCTAATCTTTTCCATACCCATAGCTACAACTCCTGCTGCCGAACCTATGATAAGCAAGCTACCACCTGTTCCTGCCGAATACGCTATAAAGTGCCATATGCCATTATCCAATCCTTCTTGGAACATACCCATACTTGCGGCTACCAGTGGCACATTGTCTATCACTGCCGAAGCAAATCCTAATAGCAATACTACGATGTTTTTGCTTGGGATTGTTTCATTAAGCGTTTGTGCAAAATTGAATAGCGTACCTATAGTTTGCAATGAAGCCACCGCTAATAATATCCCTAAGAAGAACAAGATACTTGAGAATTCTATACGGCTCAAAGCACGGTGTATGCCAAATTTCTCACTTTCTTCGCTGTTTAGTTCGCTGCTAGGTTTTAGTTTTTCACCCACAAACCACATTGTAGCTAAGGCAAAGAGCATTCCTATATAAGGAGGCAAATGTGTAACCGATTTAAAAATAGGTACAAAGATAATAGCGATAAACCCTGTTACCAATACCGGCATACTGCTTTTGTAAATAGTAACTTCATCACTACTATTTGTTTCTACTTTACCTCTAAAGACAGGTAAGAATGAAGCGATAAGCAATGGTACTACTAAGCATATAGTGGAAGGGATAAACACATATTCTACCAATTTGGCTGCGCTCACTTTGTTTTTCACCCAAAGCATTGTAGTAGTTACGTCTCCTATTGGCGACCAAGCTCCTCCTGCATTGGCAGCAATTACAATAAGTGAAGCATACCAAATACGTTCTTTTTGGTCGGGGATTAGTTTGCGTACAATAGTGATAAGGATAATAGTAGTAGTAAGGTTATCGATAATAGCTGATAAGAAGAAAGCGATAATACCGATAATCCACAGCAGTTTTACTTTACTTTTGGTACGAATAATACGCTTGATAATTTCAAAGCCACGGTGCATATCAATTACCTCTACGATAGTCATTGCACCGATTAAGAAGAATAAGATTTCGGCAGTTTCAGCCAAGTGGTGTTGTAGTGCCGCATCTATGGCATTGGCATTCCCCATAGCATCGGCACTTACAGGAACTAAAGTGCTGCCCTCGATGTGCATTACACCAATATTCCACACCTTTAGGATAGTCCAGCAAATAACAGCCATACCTAAAGCCGAAATGGTTTTGTCTACTTTTATTTGATGTTCAGTAGTGATACAGAAATAGCCGATAAAGAAAACGGCAATAATCCAAGCTTCCATATAAAATATTTTTTTAATAATTTTTAACGGCGCAAATGTACAAAATCTTTTTATTACTTTCCAAATATTTTTCTTTAAAAATTATTACTTTATCATTATTTTCCCATCTTGTATAAATCTTTCGGCTATTTTTTTAGCTCCATAACTATTTAAATGATTAATATCTAATACTATTGGGATATTATTAATGCAACCATCATTGGGTATATAAGGCAAAAAATCTATGATTTTTACTTCAGGGAAATGGTCTTTTACCATACTAGCAATAACATTCCAATGCTGGGTGTTTTGTTGGTACTTCTCACCCTTAAAAGGTATACCCCAACGGATACCTAATGTTTTTTCAATGTGTTTTATTTTTGGTAGATCTATATCATATACTGAAGAACTATTGATTAAATACACCTTTTTACCTTCTTGTAGTAACTTTTTTATGGTATTTAATAGTCGCTGTCTGAAATTGGGTATATAAGTATCTTCAGCAATTGTATTTGATAGTATGATAATATCGTATTCTTTATAGTGTTTTGCGAGGTATTCATTCATTGTAATACAGTCTTGTTTCGTTTCTTTATGCTGATAATCAAATAAAAATGGGCAGTTACCTGCTGAAATAACATCAGCTTTCCAACCTTCTTTTTTACCTACAACTTCTATAAAGGGTACTAAATGAGCTGTATTACTATCGCCTGCAAATAGTATTTTATAGGGATAATTACTATTGAGATCGCCAAATGTCATTAAAGTTTCTTTATCTTTACAGCTATTGCAAGCAATAGGAGGATAGTGTGGAAACTTCATCAGATATTCAGGCACTTCAGTTTTGTAAAGTTTATAGCAAAAAGCGACTATTACTAAGGAGGGGAGTATGTAAAAGAACATTAAATTCTTTTTAAATGACAGCTTATTATATCTGAAAACTTGTTCTACTGCATAGTAACTCAATACTGAAAGAGCTAAAATAAGGATTATTGCAATGATAAGTTGAGGAATAGCAAGTGCTCCCGAACCATAAATATATCTAAAAATAGCTAATACTAACCAATGCCATAGATAAAGAGAATAAGATATTTTTCCTATCCAAACTATAAGTTTTAACGAAAATAACTGTTTAATATATTTTCCTTTTTCATTTGCTAAAATCAACAAACAAGTGGCTATACAAGGTAAAAGAGCTAATACACCTGGAAAATAAGGAAATACAAAGAAGTTTTTTAAATACAGAAATAATAAAAGTGCTAACAAAGCTATAATTACTAATACATTAGATTGTTTAGTGGTTAGCCTATTACCTTTTTCAAATAGAAAGACTGAAAGAATAGCTCCTGAGAGAAGTTCTATCATCCGTAAATGAGGTAGATAGTAAGGGTCTAAATCAATACCTATTTTTTTAAGATTTACAAAAGAGGAAAGTAATAAAATACCTCCTCCTACAATTAATGCACCAATCTTATGTTTTTTCAGGTATTTGTTTTTAAAAATAAATAATAAAACAAGAGGGAAAATAAAATAAAACTGTTCTTCAACAGATAGTGACCAAATATGAGCAAAAGGACGCTGTTCGGCTGCTACATCAAAGTAATCACCCAAACGTGAAAAATAGATGTTTGATAAAAAGAATACAGCCATAATAGCACTATTAGCAGTACCGTAATAATCACGCACTAAAAAAAAATACCACGCTATGAGTAACCCTGTAAAAAGCACCACAAAAAATACAGGGAGTATTCGCTTGATGCGCCTATTATAGAAATTGGCAAAGGTAAATGTGCCCTCTGCCATTTCTTTATAGATAATAGAAGTTATTAAAAAACCTGAAATAACAAAAAATATATCAACCCCTAAAAAACCACTTGGCATATATTGTGGATTGATGTGAAATAATATAACAGAAAGTACTGCTAAAGCTCGTAATCCATCAATATCTGGGCGATAAGTGAGTTTTTTTAAGATCATAATGTTTGTTTAGAGTTTAGTATTTAGTATTTTTATTTCTTCTTCTTTTTCTTCCCTCCAAAAGCTTTGTCAAAGGCTTCAATGGTTTTTTGTTTTCGGGTGTTGGGCTGTGATTTTTTCTTGCTACGCCCTTCGTCTTCACGCTTGCCGCCTCGTCCTCGTCCTGCACCTTTATTTGAAATCTCTACATTGATAAAACGCCCATCCAACCTGAAATCGTTGAAAGTATCCATCACTAAGGCGGTATGGTTGCTTTCGGTATTGAAAAAAGAAAAACTATTCTTTACATCTACTTGAAATACTTCGTCTTTGCCGAGATTAAGTGTTGCTTTTAGGAAGTCTTTAAGGGTACGCCAATCGTAACCATCTCGCTCGCCTATATTGATAAAGTAGCGTACGCTGTTGCCGCTATGTGTTTCATTGTTTTTAGTACCGCCTTCATCGGAAATAGATAGGTGCTCGGCATTTTTATAATAGTTATAAAAACGAGTAAATTCTACTGAAAATATTTTCTTTACGAGTGTTTCGCGGTCTAAATCTTGTAATTCTTTATGTATAGCAGGTAAATAGTCCTCTATATCGGGGTTTACCTCTACGTTTTTCAGGTTATTAGCAAGGTGATACAGTTGTATTTCGCATATTTCAATCCCTGTAGGTAGTTGTTTTTGCTCAAAATGTTGCCCGATAACGCGTTCTATTTCTTTTATTTTTCTAATCTCACTTTTGGGCAATATTACCATTGATATCCCTGATTTACCTGCGCGCCCTGTACGACCACTGCGGTGGTTATAGGTTTCTATTTCATCGGGAAGCTGGTAGTGGATTACGTGGGTAATATCATCAACGTCTATGCCTCGTGCGGCTACATCAGTAGCTACAAGCATTTGTATTTGCCTTGCTCTGAAGGATTTCATTACCAAATCGCGTTGGTTTTGGCTTAAATCGCCGTGTAATGCTGCTGCATTGTAACCGTCTTCAATAAGTTTTTCGGCTACGGCTTGAGTATCGCGTTTGGTGCGGCAAAATACTACTGAAAATATATCGGGATTGGCATCAGCCAATCGTTTTAGTGCCAAATAGCGGTGTCGTCCGTTTACTAAATAATACTCGTGCTGTACGGTATTACTTGCTTGGTTGCGTGTGCCTACGGTAATTTCTATAGGTTTACGCATAAATTTGCGTGCAATTTTGGCTACTTCGTTGGGCATTGTAGCCGAGAAGAGCCACGTGCTTTTGTCTTGGGGTGTGTATGAAAGGATAGCGTTGATATCTTCGTAAAAGCCCATATTGAGCATTTCATCAGCTTCGTCTAAGATGCAGTAGCTAATACTAGTAATATCTACGAAGTTGCGTTTGATCATATCCTGCATACGACCAGGGGTAGCCACGATGATTTGTGCCCCTTTTTTGAGCTGTTTAGCTTGGTCGTCAATGCTTGCCCCGCCATAAATAGCCACCACATTTATTTGTGGGAGGTATTTAGCATAGTTTTTAAGTTCAGAAGCTATTTGCAAGCATAGTTCACGCGTAGGCGAAAGGATAAGTCCTTGGGTATGTTTGCTATCAGTATTTATTTTTTGCAGTAGAGGGAAGCCAAAGGCAGCAGTTTTGCCCGTACCTGTTTGAGCGAGAGCTACCATATCGGTATCTTCGCCAAGTAGCGTAGGGATTGCTTTTTGTTGTATTTCGGAAGGAGTTTCAAAGCCCATATCAGTAATGGCTTTGAGGATGGGTGTTTCGAGCCCTAATTGTTCAAATGGATTCATTGATGTGATTTGTGAAAGAGTTGATTTGTTGTTTATTCACTCTATTTAAGGTACAAAGGTAATTATTTATTTGTAATTAGCTATGATTGTAGAAAAAATATTTTCACTTCTTTTTTGTATGTACTGAAAATCAGCATCTTACTTTTGTTTGTGATTAATGGTTAATAGAGAGGGGTGAAACATTTTTGCACTACTAAAAGTAATTGATTATCAATGTATAAAAAAACTTTGGCAAAGCCCCAAGCTTTGCCAAAGTATGCTTTAATCATTAACCTTTACCAACTCTACATCAAAAATGAGGGGGGCGTGGGGTGGGATTACTCCGCCTGCACCGCTGGCGCCGTAAGCAAGGTCGGAAGGGATTACAAGGCGGGCTTTGTCGCCTTCGTGAAGCAAAAGAATGCCTTCGTCCCAGCCTTCTATCACCTGCCCTACTCCTACGGTAAAGTTTAGTGGCTGTCGGCGACTATAAGAGCTATCAAATACTGATTTATCAAGAAGCATACCCGTGTAATGTACTGCTACTTTTTGCCCTGCTTGTGGTTTTTTACCATTGCCGTGCTGAGTAATTTTGTAGTACAATCCGCTTTCTGTTTTATCAAAACCTACTATTTCTTTAGCAAAAGCTTCTTCGTTTTTGCGTTTTTGCTCGGCAAGGCGCGCGGCTTTGGCTTCGTTTAAACTATTGAAGGCTTTAAGAGCGTCACATTTTTCAGCTTCTTCGCCTACTCTTATGATAGTTACTTTTTCAATTTTATCACCCTGAGCAATGGCATCTACTACGTTTTGCCCTTCAATTACTTGTCCGAAGACAGTATGCTTATTGTCGAGCCAAGGTGTAGGCAGGTGAGTGATAAAAAATTGGCTGCCATTAGTACCTGCTCCTGCATTTGCCATTGATATAACGCCTGCCTTGTCGTGCTTTAGTGAGGGGTGAAACTCATCATCAAAGCGGTAACCAGGGTCGCCGGTACCTGTACCCAGCGGGCAACCGCCTTGTATCATAAAATTAGGAATCACACGATGAAAGGTAAGTCCGTCATAATAGGGCGTGCCGAGTGGTTTTTGTGTGTTTTTCATAGTTCCTTCGGCAAGTGCTACGAAGTTTCCTACAGTAGCTGGGGTAAGCTGGTAGGTAAGTTGGATTAAAATATCCCCTTTGGCAGTGGTTATTTTGGCATAAATTCCGTTTTCCATTGTATTGAATATTTAGTTTGAAAGGGCAAAGGTATTACTTTTTTTTGTAATTTTGCAGTCGTTTTTAAAGAAATTAAAGCTCGCCGACTTTCCTTCGGTGCGAGCCGCACGGGCTTATCTTTCGCTCATCCTTCGCTCAAGGTTCGCTCAAGGTTCGCTCAAGGTTCGCTCTGAAGATGACGGTTGGATAAATTGGGTATAGCCGATTTATTAGGTTAAGGGGACAGAAGGGTATTGTGCTATAAAACAACAAACTTGTAACTTTTTGTAATAATGAAAAAATATTTTCTATCGTGGATGTGGCTCTTGGTAATGGGGGGTGGTGTGCAGGCGCAGGTGGCTTTGCCGCTATCTTTTCGGGAAAAACAAGAACTTAAAACTAATTCGTGGGTGAGCGAAACGCCTTTTGAACGGGTGCAGGTAAAGGCTGCGGGTAGCCGTGTGGTGGCTTTGTGTGTAAATCAGAAAAATAGTGCCGAATTTGTTATTTCGCCTGAAGATGGGGGAATATGGCATACAAAAAACGGAGGGGTAACGTTTGCACCGCTATGTACTACAATGCCTACAATGCAGGTGCGCGCACTGGCGGTAGATTGGCAGCGCGGTGTGCTGGCTATTGTTACACCATACGGCTTATTTGTGTCGGCTGACTGGGGTGCGACTACTGAGTTTCGTGGGGCGGTACCTGCTGAACGCAGCAGTGGGATTTATTTAAATGCCAATAATCCGCAGGAAATGCTACTAACGGCTATGGGCAACCTTTACAAAGGAGACGACAAACGTGGTATTTTTAAAACTACTGATGGGGGCAGAACGTGGCAACAGAAATTGGCTTTGAGTACTCGCACGGGGGTGAGTGGCTTGGTAGCTTCGGAAGACGGGGCTGTATTGCTGGCTACCGCTTGGGAATGCAACAACAGCGAGTGGGAAAGTGTGCCTTTTGGCAGCAATAGCGCTATTTACAAAAGTACAGATGGGGGCGATACGTGGAACAAAATCAGTGGAAATGGCTTTCTTGAGGGGAACCGAATAGGAAAAATAGGGGTGGCTCTCTTTGATAAAAACACTTACTATGCTGTGGTAGATAACCGTACTGTAAAAAAAGCAAATAATACTGATAATGAGTTGCAAAAGGCGTATAAAATTCATCTTTCGGCTAATGATTTTGAAGGAATGAGTAAAACGGACTTTTTGGCATTGAACAATCAGCGGTTGGAGTTTTTTCTGGCAAATATTGGTGAGAATCACAAATACAAAGCGCAACAGCTAAAAGATATGATTGCTGCGGAAGTAACTTCGCCTTCGCGCTTGCTGAATTATTTGCAGCTGAACCCCAAAGAAGTAGTGGGCGCCGAAGTGTATGTAACCAAAGATGGGGGATTGCATTGGGAAAAAACGCATTCGCTACCGCTAAACGATACGTATTACCAAGATGGTGAGTTCTTTGGCGGAATAGCAGTAGAAGATAACAATAAAGACCATTTGTTTATAGGAGGATACCCTTTATTGGAATCAGTAGATGGGGGTGCTACGTGGCGTAGCAAGCAGCCCGTAAGTTTAGAGAAACGTTATGAGGGTATTTATATGCAAGGTGGCACTTTATTTTGCAATACCAATAATGGTTTGTTGGTTTCGTATGACAACGGAAAGAGCTTTGAACCGAAGAATGTACCACAAGCGGTGCAAATAGCCAATTTAGACAACAGCTTGACACCCAAAGAGGATTGGGGGAACTTGTTTTACGGTGAGAACAAAGCGCCTTTGCGCTTTGGCAATCGTATCCCGCTGGCAATTTCCGCACAAAATCAAGATATTATGTTTGCAGGCAGCAATAAATTGCATCTTTCCATAGATAGGGGTAAGAATTGGCGTACTATCTCGGACGATCTCACCAATGGGGGCAAACAAGGCAATAGACCTTACGGAACGATTTCGGCAATCGCTGTATCGCCTTTTATGTTTGGCTTGCTATACACGGGTAGTGATGACGGAATGATTTACACTACCGACAACGGTGGGGTTACGTGGCGAAAAATTTACAATGCTTTCCCGCGTGCCTTGCGAGTAAATCGCCTAATTGCTTCACGCCACCAGCGCAACCGTGTGATAGCTACACTCATTGCTACCGATAAAACGGTAGCTGAGCCTTTTGTGTTTATGAGTAACGACAACGGAAAAAGCTGGACGGACATTCGCTCAAACCTTCCCGAAGGACGGGTGAATGTGGTGAAAGAAGACCCTATCAACGGGCAGATTTTGTATGTAGGTACCGATAACGGGCTTTATATATCGTTCAACTTGGGCGAAAGCTGGCAAGCATTTAGCAAGGGCTTACCCGAAACGGGAATACGTGATATTTATATAAACGAGAACACGGGCGAAATGCAAGTGGCTACACTGGGTAGTGGAGTGTATAGTACTTCTATCAAGATGATGCAAGAGCTTCGCATTGCTATTACTTCGCAAGAGTTCTACCCGCTGGAAGCTCCTACTACTATTGCTTATTCGGCACAATGGGGAAATGCTGCCAATGAGTGGGAAACGCCCGTAAAACCGCAAGTGTATTTGTTGGGGTTTGCTTCGGCAGCGGGTAAAGAAATTCCAATAAAGGTTATGAAAGGGCGTGTTACGCTGCAAGAATGGGTGTATAAGACAAATAAAGGGTTTAACTACATTCCATATAACCTAACTATTTCGGAAGCTGGCAAAACAGCTTACGAAAAGAGTGTGCAGCGTATATTCTTGCGCACGGCTACCGATGGCAATATTTACCTACCCAAAGGGCGTTATACGGTGGTTTTTACGCTTCCTGACGGCTTTGATGAAGAGCGTTCACTGGAGGTGAATTAATAAGATTTGGTATATTGAAATATTATAACTATATTTGCAACCTAATTAATAATTGATAAGATGAGTAAAGGACCTATCTCTCAGTTTATTGAGAGTAACTTTTTGCATTTTAATGCGGCAGCCTTAGTGGACGCTGCAAAAGGGTATGAAACACACCTTACTGAAGGTGGAAAGATGTTGGTGGCTTTGGCAGGAGCTATGAGTACTGCCGAGCTGGGAATATCGCTTGCCGAAATGATACGCGCTGGAAAAGTAGATATTATTTCGTGCACTGGTGCAAACCTTGAAGAGGATGTGATGAACCTCGTGGCACACTCTCATTACAAGCGTGTACCTCACTACCGCGACCTTACACCTCAACAAGAATGGGAGCTTTTGGAAGGTCATTACAACCGCGTTACAGATACTTGTATTCCTGAAGAAGAGGCTTTCCGCCGCTTGCAAAAACACTTGGAAGATGTGTGGCACGCTGCTGAAAGCAAAGGCGAACGCTACTTCCCTCACGAATATTTATATCAGGTAGTGAAATCGGGGGTATTGGAACAATACTACGAAATAGACCCTAAAAACTCTTGGATATTGGCAGCTGCTGAAAGAAACTTGCCTATTGTATGCCCAGGCTGGGAAGACTCTACTACAGGAAATATCTTTGCTGCCAACGTGATAAAAGGCAACCTAAAGGCTTCGACAGTAAAAACAGGTATAGAATATATGATTTACCTTACTGAGTGGTATCGTGCAAACTCAGGCGGTAAAGGAGTTGGCTTCTTCCAAATAGGTGGAGGTATCGCGGGTGATTTCCCTATCTGCGTTGTGCCAATGATGTACCAAGACTTGGAATGGGAAGACGTGCCTTTCTGGTCGTATTTCTGCCAAATTTCAGACTCAACCACTAGCTACGGTTCGTATTCAGGAGCTGTACCTAATGAGAAGATTACTTGGGGAAAATTGGACGTCAATACTCCTAAATTTATAGTAGAATCTGACGCTACAATCGTAGCTCCGCTTATTTTTGCTTATTTATTAGGAAAATAGTTGGCTAAAAAGCCTACAAAAAACTACCCGAAAAAGTTTTATAGCTTTTTCGGGTAGTTTTTTTATATGGTATTAATACCTTATCGTAAATCCTTGATGCAGTTGTTCCTTGCGAATAAATACAAAGCCTTGTGTATAGACATCAACAAAGGCGGTAACTTGAGGGTTTTGTGTGAGCTGTTGCCAAAGGGCATAGCGGCTTTTTTGCTGTAGCCCGTTGATAACCAACACGCTATCGTTATGCATATTACCTAAAAAAGGTTCGTACGTAGCGTAATTGCCATTGATAAAGAGATAATCATACAAGGTTTGCTGCAGGGTTGTATTGAGGTTGGCAGAAGCTGTCATAGCTTCTTGCAGTAAAGGCTCATCGGTAAATATGTGCTTGGGCTGAAAGTAACGGATACTTTTCAGTAATAAAGTATACTGCTTTGTAGTAAGCGAAGTGGTTTGTGGAAAATCGGCAGGGGTTACTAAGTGTTTGTTATACAAGCATTGGGTTACAAAACTAAATATAAAAGGAGAATGTACCCCGTGCTGATTAGTAGCTTTAAGGCAAAAAAGGAGGTAGTTTCTCACGATATAATCTATTTATGTTCGTGTAATCCGCATTCTTTTTTGCTATTGCTTTCCCACCACCAGCGTCCTGCGCGGAAATCTTCACCTTCTTTGATAGCGCGTGTGCAAGGAGCACAGCCTATACTCACAAAGCCTTTGTCGTGCAGCACGTTGTAAGGTATATTGTGCGTTTTAACAAAATCTTTGGTTTGTTGCCACGTCCAATGTAGGAGGGGATTGTATTTGAAGAGCTTGTAGGTGTCGTCCCACTCTAATAGGGGTAAATCTTTGCGGGCGTTGCTTTGCTCGGCACGGATACCTGTTACCCATACTTTGTTGCCTTTGAGAGCTCGTGTAAGCGGCTCTACCTTCCTAATATGGCAACACTCCTTGCGCAAGGCTACTGAGCGATAAAAAGCCATAGGACCATTATCCTTTACGTGTTTTTCTATTGCCTGAGCTTCGGGGTAGTAAGGTATAATATGGGTATGGTAGCGCTCATTGGTGCTTTCCCATACCGAATAGGTCTCGCTAAAGAGACGTCCCGTTTCCAACGTGAATATTTTTATAGGAATATCATTGGCGAGTATCAAATGACTAATAGCTTGGTCTTCAAGCCCAAAGCTGGTAGAGAAGACTATCTCATCAGGAAACTGAGCTGCCAAAAAGCGTAGTCCTTCTACTTCGTTTAAATTGGTTAATTGGTTATATAAGTCATTTAGTTGTTCTTCCACGTGAATTGTTTTTTATTTAGATGAAAAAGTAAGGTATTTTTCTACCTCTTCCATTGGTATAACTACCTCAAAAGGTACATCTAAGTAAGGCGCAATCTCAAAAGGTTCATAAAACAATAATACGCCTTGTTTACCTACGCCTATGCTTTTAGGCAAGCGGAATTTGCCATCTTCAAAGTCAAAACCTTTACCATCAAGAGATTCCACTTGGGCAGTATCGTGTGCTATTCTAAAGTATTTGTCGGCTATTGCGAGTACTTTATCTTCATCGGTGAAGAGGTTTTCATTGGTGATTACCTCACCGTTATCCAAAGCAAAGTTTATGTACACTTTTTTTTGTACAGCATCGGCACCCCCTGTAAAAGAATAGCGGTTTGAGATGAGCGATAGCATCTTGTCGTTTTGCCACATAATACTATCGGTGAGGGTAAGCTCATAGGCAGGGATATTGGGGAAGTGCTCGTGTAGGGTGTTATAATCACTCAAAAAGTTATCAAGAGCTTTTTCTATACTCACGTCATCTATTTGCAATGAATCATCGTCATTACAGAGTAAGAAATTAGCTATTTGCAGTTCTATTTCTTTATTGAAGTTAGTAGCAAATTCGCTTGCTCCTTTACATTTGAGGTAGTTAAGATTTACAGAGAAACAATTATCCTCACAATTTTCGGTAGTACGTTCTACAGTTACCTCTTCAAAATTGATTGCAAAGTAATATTTATAGATAAAATAAGTAGCTACTATTAATAACAGGGCTGCTAATGTGATATATACTTTCTTCATAATTTTAATTGATGTAGATATTACGGCACACCATTGCCGAGAGTTGTATTATCTTATCATTAATGCGTATCGTCATTGAATTATCAAAGGGTTCTTTGCTCACTACTGTTATTTCGTTACCTAAAGCAATGCCCATTTTGCTTAAATACACCAAGAATTCTTTTGAGGTATTCTTCACAGCCACACAAGTACCACTATCGCCGTTGTCAAGCTCACTTAGCAAAGTTTTAATAGTGTTGTAAAATACACCTTCTTTGTTGGGGATAGGGTCGCCGTGAGGGTCTTTATCTGGTGAACCTAAAAAAGCATCAAGCCTATCAATAAGTACTTCCGATTGTATGTGTTCAAGTTCTTCGGCTATATCGTGCACTTCGTCCCAAGAGAAATGAAGTTTTTCTACCAAAAACACTTCCCAAAGGCGGTGTTTGCGCACGATAAGTGTCGCTTTTTTCATCCCGCGTTCGGTGAGTGTTACACCTTGGTATTTTTGGTAGTTAATAAGGTTCTTGGTAGCCAATTTTTTCATCATATCGGTAACCGATGATGGTTTGGTAGCCAATCTTTCGGCTATAGCATTGGTAGATACCGGTTCTTTTTCCTCTTGGTACAGATGAAAAATGGTTTTCAGATAGTTTTCTTCCGATAGGGTCATTGTATGATTTCTTAGCCTTTTACACTTTCTAATTCGGTGAAGAGTGCTTTTAGTTCGGTAGCATCGTGAGGGCTCATTTTGCCTGCTATCACTAGGCTAAGTTGCCTACGCTGTAGGGCACCCTGATAGCGTTCGTGCTCTAAGGGAGTTTCAGGCAATAGTTCGGGTACTTTCACAGGTTTTCCACTGTGATCTACCGCTACAAATGAGTATATAGCTTCAGTAGCTTTTAGCCGTTGTCCGTGCATATCTTCCATCCACACATCTATATACACTTCCATAGAGCTGGAGAAAGCTCGTGATATCGCAGCCTCTACGGTTACTACACTTCCCACAGGAATACTATGAGTAAAAGCTACGTGGTTTACTGATACTGTTACTGTAGCGCAGCCCGAATGCCTTTGTGAGGCAATACTTGCTGCTCTATCCATACGAGCAAGCAGTTCGCCCCCAAACATAGCGTTTAGGTGATTAGCTTCACCAGGCAATACCAAATCGGTCATCACAGTGCGTGATGCCGAAGGTGTTTTCTTTTCCATATTTATTGTGTGAGTATCCACCCACCGTCAAGTTTCTTTTTCTCTTTATTATTTTTAATCTCAGTTTGCAGTGCTTTAGCTTCGTCCATAGTATCAAAGCCACCATAGCTCACTTGCACCAGTCCTTTAGCATTAACCCCCAATACAAAAGCAGATTTATAGCCTAATTTATGCAGTTCTTTCACGCGTTTTTGGGCATTTTTATCTTCTTTAAAAGCCCCTGCTATCACTTGGTATTTCTTGCTTGCCATAGCACTGTTGCTACTGCTACTGCCCTTGCCACCACTTGTAGTAGCGGCAGTATTATTGCTATTGTTACTACCTGCCGATGTTGCACTTCCTGCACTACTACCGCTATTGCTACTACCTGCCGATGCGGTACTACCACTACTTGCCGTAGTAGTTTTGCTTTCGGTAGCAGCTGCATTAGTACTTGTTTTTACTTTTACTTTTTCTACAGGCATAGGCACAGTAGGCATCGTAATGGGAGGCGTAAATACCCCAGCCTCACTCAGTTTTTGGTTGAGGCGTTCTTGCACCAAGCTGTCATTTACTACAAATTGGTTATCAGCCTCGCCTCCTTCTTTAGTTATCTTTTCGCCAAAGAAAAGGTAAGCCCCATAAGCCAAGATAAGTAGCCCTACAGCAGCTACAGCTGTATATTTCACATAAGGGCGTAGCTTAAAGCCGCCTTTGCTACTTTTTTCTTTTTTAGCTTTTTTGCCTTTGTCGGCAGGAACTTCGGGAGTAAGATCCTGACTGATTGGGCTTTCTACCAAAGGCATTTCTTCTTCAGGTGGTAGGCTATGGTTAGGGTTAAGTGTGGGTTTTATTTCATTTGTTTGCATACTCGCATTAGGGATTTCGTGAGGTATAAAAGGAGTCATACCGAACGAGTCGGTAAGATAATTCACATCATCTGCGGGGGTGAAAGAAACACGTCCTTCACCTATTTGTTGCAAAGTGCCTATTTTTTCTAGCACCAATGGCTGGTTTTGTTGTAAAATGCGTTTCCAGCCTTCTACAGCAAGGTTTATATAATCTTCAACAAGGTTATAGTCTATGCCCGATTGTTCCGATACATATTTTACGAGCAATCCATCATTAGAATTAAGGCTGGGGTTAAAAGTTAATTCGCGTTTTGGTGGGGCAAATGATTTGTCATCAGCCATTGTTGCCGACTTTCTATTGGATATAAAAGCACCAAAGCGAGGTATAATCACACATTGGCTTTTATATAGTAATTCTTCTATGTATATGTTTAGATCCTTCATCAATAAAAGTTATAAGGTAATGTGGTCTTGCCAAGAATCGAACTTGGATCTAAAGTTTAGGAAACTTCTATTCTATCCGTTGAACTACAAGACCTTCTTTCTTAGAAAATTTGCTGCAAAAGTATAAAATATTTTTTAAATAACAATGTTTTTTTTCATTTTAACGAACCTCCATATTGTAATATGCTGATTTATAGCATTTAAAAGTACAAACTATACACCCTCCTGCCTCCACTGTTTCTCCGAGCTTCCTCCGAGCTTCCTCCGAACCTTCAGCGAAGGTTGAGCGAAGGATGAGCGAAGGAAAGTCGGCGAGCTGGCGCAGCCGAGTATGTGACGAAGGATAAGCCCGTACGGCTCGCACCGAAGGATAAAGCTCGCACCTTCATATCAAAAATATTTATTACCTTTGCACTCCAAAATAATTAATATGAGCACTCTATCATTATTGCTTTCAGGCTCTAAGTCGGAAAGTAACCGCGCACTGCTACTGCAAGCACTCTTCCCCGATATGACTATCGGCAACTTAGCTATTGCCGATGACACTCGCATCTTCCAAAAAGCACTACTCAATATGAGTCCGCTATTTGATGTACACCACGCAGGAACAGCAATGCGTTTTCTTACAGCTTATTTTGCTACCCAACGAGGGGTAGACCTTACCTTATTGGGCTCTGAACGAATGTGCCAGCGCCCTATAGGCGTATTGGTGGAGGCACTCAGGGCATTGGGAGCTGATATTACTTATACCCAAAACGAAGGATACCCTCCACTACGCATCAGAGGGCGAGCCTTAAAAGGCAGCCAAGTGAGCTTGCGCGGCGATGTAAGTAGCCAATACGCTTCGGCACTACTGCTCATTGCCCCTTCATTACCTAAAGGACTGACGCTGAACCTCACAGGCGAAATCACCTCATTGCCATATTTGCAAATGACGGTGCGTTTTCTGCAATATATGCTGGGCGAAAATGTGGCGCAGTTTGTAGATGAGCGCACCATTATAGTAAAGCCTTGCGATGAACTGCTGCACGACCATTGGCAAGTAGAATCTGATTGGTCATCAGCCTCTTATTGGTACAGCTGTGTAGCACTCTCCAAAGTAGGAACAAAACTCAAACTCTCTCATTTCAAGCAAGATAGTTTGCAGGGCGACAGTGCCTTGCAAAAACTGTACATACCTTTAGGGGTGCATACTCATTTTGAAGGAACAACCATCACCATCGAAAAAGTAAGCCAACCCACCACCACCCATTACAGAGCCCACCTCAACGATACCCCCGATATAGCACAAACCATTGCAGTTACCTGCTTAGGCTTAGGCATAGGCGCAACACTTACAGGGCTACATACCCTCAAAATAAAAGAAACCGACAGGCTGCAAGCACTCAAAAACGAGATGGAAAAGCTACAAGCAACCGTACATATCACCGATGATACTTTGCAATTAGCACCTTGTACCGAATTAGGCAGAGGGGTGAGTATCAGCACTTACAACGACCATCGTATGGCAATGGCTATTGCTCCCTTATTACTAAAAACCGATTTTCAGATAGCCGATAAAGAGGTCGTTAGCAAGTCGTACCCCAACTTTTGGGACGATTTTGCAGAGGTGATGGAATTTTGTAAATAACTGAATATAAATCATTTACGATGTTTCAGAAAAAATAAAGGGATAAAAAAGATAAAAAAAAATGCTAACATAGTGTTTATTAAATAATTAATTACTATCTTTGCACCCTGAAAAAAGATTTTGCCACAGACGAATATACATATATAAAAATATAACTATGACAAAAGCAGAGATTGTATCAAAGATCTCAGAAAAATTGGGTCTTGATAAAACAGAAGTTCAGCAAACAGTTGAGAACTTTATGCAAGAGGTAATCAACTCATTAG
Source organism: Capnocytophaga sp. oral taxon 332 str. F0381 (assembly GCF_000318275.2). NCBI lineage: Bacteria > Pseudomonadati > Bacteroidota > Flavobacteriia > Flavobacteriales > Flavobacteriaceae > Capnocytophaga > Capnocytophaga sp. oral taxon 332. The sequence continues at coordinate 68,829 of NZ_KB291319.1, read as the reverse complement.
AAAAAGGAGAAAACGTGTATTTAAGAGGTTTTGGAAGCTTTATAATCAAAACCCGTGCAGAAAAAACAGGTCGTAATATTTCTAAAAATACAACCTTGAAAATACCCGCACACAACATACCTTCATTCAAGCCTGCCAAAGTGTTTGTAGAAGGTGTAAAGAAAAAAGTACAAGTAAATTAATAATCATATAAAAATAATTAAGTTATGCCAAGCGGAAAAAAAAGAAAAAGACATAAAGTGGCTAACCACAAACGTAAGAAAAGAGCGAGAGCTAATCGCCACAAAAAGAAAAAGTAGTGTAATACTACTTTTTCTTGCTTAAAATTAGCGGTATTATTTAGCATAGTATTGTGAATATAATGCCATAACAAGTACCTTGATTTATTAACTAAAAAAATCCAACAAAGTGGAAAAAGAATTAATCATACGTTCTGGTTCCTCTTACATAGATTTTGCTTTGTTGCGTGACGGTAGGCTTATTGAGCTTCACAAAGAAGAAGATACCGATGGGCTTGGCGTGGGAGATATTATGCTGGCAAAAGTGCGCAAGCCTATACAAGGGCTAAACGCTGCTTTTGTGAATGTAGGGCACGAAAAAGATGCTTTCTTGCATTACCACGATTTAGGACCTCAGCTATCATCACTACTCAAGTTCCTGAAACAAGTAATATCGGGCAAACAAAAAGACTTTTCCTTAAAGGACTTTCCCTTAGAACCCGATATTGACAAAAACGGTACTGTAGCCGATGTGCTGAAACCCAATCAACCTATATTGGTACAAATCGTAAAAGAGCCTATCTCTACCAAAGGACCTCGCATCAGTTCTGAACTCTCTATTGCGGGGCGTTATTTGGTATTAGTGCCTTTCTCCGACCGCATTTCTATTTCACAAAAAATAGGAAGCCGTACCGAGAAGGAACGCCTCAGAAAGTTACTACAAAGCATTAAGCCTAAAGGCTTTGGGGTGATTGTACGCACCGTAGCCGAAGGTAAAAAAGTAGCGGAATTAGACAAAGATTTACAAAATTTGTTCAATCGTTGGGTTTTAATGTGCCGAAAAATCCAAAAAGCAACTTACCCCTCGAAGGTAATGAGCGAGGTGAACAGAACAGGTGCAATATTGCGCGATATGTTTAACGACACCTTTACTGCCATACAAGTAGATAACGAACAATTGTATGAGCAAATAAAAAAATACGTGCAAGAAATAGCCCCCGAAAAGGAAAATATAGTGAAACTTTATCGCTCATCGGTACCTATATTTGAGAAGTTTCACATAGAAAGGCAAATAAAAACTGCTTTTGGGCGTACAGTATCAATGCCTAAAGGGGCTTACTTAGTGATAGAACACACCGAAGCACTGCACGTGATAGATGTGAATAGCGGCAACCACTCCAATAAAAATAACGACCAAGAGGCGACCGCTTTATCGGTAAACCTGATAGCAGCTACCGAAATAGCACGACAACTACGCCTAAGGGATATGGGAGGTATCATCGTGGTAGATTTTATTGATATGAGCAATAGTGATAACAGGCGTATCCTATTTGACCACCTACGCGATGAAATGGCTGAAGACCGTGCTAAACACAAAATACTGCCTCCTAGCAAATTTGGATTGATACAAATTACAAGGCAACGAGTGCGACAAGAACTCAACATTAAAACCAAAGAAGAAAATCCAAGCAAAGAGGGTGAAATAGAAGCCCCAATCGTTCTGATTGATAAAATCAACATAGAACTTGAAAGCATTATTAAGGAGGAAGCCTATAAAGGGCAAATTGTGCTGAACGCACACCCTTTTATAGCGGCTTATATTACTAAGGGTCTGTTCTCTATCCGTTTTAAATGGTTTTTAAAATACAAGCGATGGATAAAGGTGTTACCCCGAGACGCTTATACTTATTTAGAATATCGTTTTAAAACCAAAGAAGGGACTCCTCTTTAAACCTACTAAAAAACAAAGCTGCCTAAAATACTTGGGCAGCTTTTTACATATCGGTAAATAACAAATTAACAATAAAAACAATTATGATTGTATTATCAACAAAAAAACTAAGCGATGCCCAAAAAGCACCGCTATTGGCACAAGGTGTTACTATTGTAGAACACGATTTTATCAGGACACTGCCTGTAAAAATTAAGGAGCTAAACCCTCCGTATTGTGCTTTGGTATTTACCAGCAAAAATGCTGTGAATAGCTTCTTGCAACACCCCGAAGCTGAAAAGCTAAAAAACGTACCTGTGCTATGTGTAGGGCAAAAAACAGCCGAACTGCTTACCGAAGCTGGCTTTACGGTAGAACACAGCGAGCCTTATGCTGCCTTGCTTGTAGATTATATGAAAGCCGATTTAGCACGCTTTCAGCAAATGGAGAAGATTGCTTTTTTTGTAGGCACCAGCAAGCTACCTACCCTTCCCAACTTTTTTGCTGAAAACGCTATCAATGTAGAAGAAATATTAGCTTACCAATCGGTTCCTGCACCGCGCATCATAGATGAGCAGCCCGATATTATCTTGTTTTTCAGCCCTTCGGCAATTGTAAGCTATTGTATTTGCAATTTGGTGCGTACCGAGAAGGTATTTTGTATAGGCACCACCACTGCCGATACGGCACAACACTTTTGGCAAGACCTCACCATTGCCGATGTGCCTACTATAGACAGTGTAATAGAAGGTGTGGTACGTTCTCTTAAAGCTTAATATCTTTTATTTGCAGCTGCAAGCTTCTGATACCATTCCAATACTGTTCTTCAAGAGTATAGACAATTTGGAAAGGAATACCAGAGCGCACTATAGGGAGTTTATCGGCTAAATGGAAACCTATGGCTGAGAAGAATTTGGGGGTACCTACTTGGCGAAGGCTTAGGCGCAGGTGGCTATTGTCTTTGCCTATACATTGAGCAACGCCTGTATCTACTACGTTATTGGCGTAAAACACAGGGTTCAGGTTCATAGGACCGAAAGGCTCAAAGCGTTTTATGTTGTTATATAAGTTTAGGCTGAGCTGTTGCAAAGGCAAATAAGTATCTATAAGCAGTTTAGGTGTAAGGCAATCGGGGGGAATGGTTTGAGCTACTACCCGTTCAAAAGTCTCTTTAAAGAGCGGGTATTGTTCGGGGCGAAGTGTAAGCCCCGCCGCATAGGTATGTCCGCCAAATTGCTCTATACAGTCTTGGCATTGTTCTAAAGCCTCGTAAATATCAAAACCACTTACCGAGCGTGCCGAAGCAGCGTATTTATCACCACTTTGGGTAAAAACCACCGTAGGGCGATAATAATGTTCTATAAGGCGTGAGGCAACAATACCAATAACCCCTTTATGCCACTGCGGATTGAACACCACAGTAGTATAACGCTGTTGTTCGTTATTAGCTTCAATAGCCGCCAGTGCTTCGGCAGCGATAGTAGTATCCAATTCCTTACGTTCTTGATTAAGGTTATCAATAAATTTCACTTTATCGATAGCCTCTTTTTTATTATTTTCAGTAAGAAGATTTACTGCATAAATACCTTTTTCAATCCGCCCTGCTGCATTGATACGAGGCGCTGCTTTAAAAACCACATCACTAGTGTTGATATCCCCCTGATGTTGCCCAAAAAGCGCCTTTACCCCTTCGGAAGGCTGAGTGTTGAGCTGTTGCAAACCGAAGTGCATCAGGATGCGGTTTTCGCCCGTCATAGGGACAATATCGGCAGCAGTGGCTATGGCTACCAAATCGAGTAGCGGGAGGAGTTCTTCAAAGGGTTGCTGAATGTGTTGCTGGTAAGCCTGTGCTATTTTGAAGCCCAAACCGCAACCACAAAGTTCTTTGTAAGGGTATGGGCAATCAGCTTGGTGAGGGTCGAGAACAGCAACCGCATCGGGAATGTCATCGGAAGGGCGGTGATGGTCGGCAATAATAAAATCGATGCCTTTTTGGGTAGCATAAGCGACTTTATCCACTGCTTTGATGCCACAATCTAAGGCGATAATCAGGTTACAGCCTTGAGCAGCGGCATAGTCTATCCCTTGAAAAGAAACCCCATAGCCCTCTGTATAGCGGTCGGGGATATACGTAAGAAAGTGAGGAGTGTGCTTGCTGAAGTAGCGGTACATTAGCGAGACAGCCGAAGTGCCATCAACATCGTAATCGCCATAAATGAGGATACGCTCTTGGGCAGCAATAGCTTTCTGTATTCTATCAATTGCTTGTTGCATACCCTTCATTAGGAAAGGATTGTGCAGCAGTTGTAATGAAGGGTTCAAGAACTGATAAGCCTCATCGCACGTGCTAATGCCACGCAGTGCCAACAAAGTATCAAAAGGCGGTTTAAAGCCTATTTGGCGAAGAGTATCAATTATTTGCGAGGGTGGTAACGGTTTGAAATCCCAATGATAGTTCATAAAGGTGGTTGTTTAGCTTCCCAAATAAGATTTAAGGGTTTTATTACGTGAAGGGTGTTTTAAGCGGCGTATGGCTTTTTCTTTTATTTGGCGCACACGTTCGCGGGTAAGGTCAAATGTTTCACCTATTTCTTCAAGCGTCATAGCGTGCTGGTCGCCAAGCCCGAAATACAAGCGCAACACATCAGCCTCACGAGGGGTAAGGGTTTCTAAAGAGCGTTCTATTTCGGTACGCAATGAGGCGAGCATCAACTCCTTATCGGGGTTGGGTGATTCATTACTACGTATCACATCATAAAGGTTAGAGTCCTCACCCTCTACCAAAGGAGCGTCCATAGAGATATGTCTGCCTGCGTTTTTCATCGATTCTTTTACATCGTTTACCGACATATCCAGCTCTTTAGCAATTTCTTCAGCCGAAGGAACACGCTCGTTAGCCTGCTCCAAATAAGCATACATCTTATTGATTTTGTTGATAGAGCCAATTTTATTGAGCGGAAGACGTACAATACGCGATTGTTCTGCCAACGCTTGTAGTATGGATTGGCGTATCCACCACACGGCATAGGAGATGAATTTGAAGCCACGAGTTTCGTCAAAACGTTGAGCCGCTTTTATAAGTCCCAAGTTTCCCTCATTGATAAGGTCGGGGAGGGTAAGTCCTTGGTTTTGGTATTGTTTAGCTACTGATACTACAAAGCGCAAGTTTGCTTTTGTGAGCTTTTCTAATGCTGCATTATCGCCTGCTTTGATGCGTTGTGCCAATTCTACCTCCTCATCAGCAGTAATAAGATCTACCCTGCCTATCTCTTGTAAATACTTATCAAGTGATGCAGTTTCGCGGTTTGTTACCTGTTTTGTGATTTTTAATTGCCTCATTCAGAAAAAATATTTAAATTTGTACTTTTAAATAAGACTCTTATTGGTCTTACATTGCCTATTATACGAGTAAAATGGCGTGTATGTTACAACAAGGTGTAAAATTAACAATAGTTTAACAATGAAGTATAGTTTTATCATTCCTATTTATAACCGTCCTGATGAGCTTGATGAGCTTTTGCAAAGTTTGACAGCGCAACAATACAATGATGATTTTGAAGTGGTGGTAGTAGATGACGGTTCGCCGCAGCCCTTAGAAGCTATATGCTTGCGCTACCCTTTAATGAACATCAGCTATTACCGCAAAGCAAATACGGGTCCTGGGGATTCGCGTAATTACGGTATGCAGCGGGCTAAACACGACTATTTTATCATCTTAGATTCTGACTGTATTGTGCCTCCGCACTACTTGGCTACAGTAGACGCTTACTTGCAAAACCACTACGTGGACTGCTTTGGCGGGGCTGATGCAGCCAATGCTCAATTTACGGATATTCAAAAGGCGATAAATTATGCTATGACTTCTTTGCTAACCACAGGGGGCATACGTGGCAACAAACACCGCATACAGCGTTTTGAGCCTCGCAGCTTCAATATGGGGCTTTCGCGCCAAGCTTTTGAAGCTACGAAGGGCTTTAAGCATATACACCCTGGTGAAGACCCCGATTTGGTCATCCGCTTGTGGGGCGCTGGTTTTCAGACAGCTTTTATTCCCAATACTTACGTTTATCACAAAAGGCGTATTTCGTGGGGCAAGTTCAGGGTGCAAGTGAATAAATTTGGGCAAACGCGTGCCATACTGAACTATTGGCACCCCCACACACGCAAACTTACTTTTTGGTTTCCTACGCTCTTCAGTATAGGTTTTTTGGTAGCTATAACAGCACTTTTTATGGGGTTTAGCTTCTTTTGGTGGTGTTATATGGGGTATTTTACGATTATTTATATAGATAGTGCGCTAAAAAATAGGAGTTTGGTAATAGGAGCACTTACTTTATGGGCTGTATTGCTACAATTTTTTAGTTATGGAGTAGGTTTTTTGTGGGCTACGCTTAAGATTTTCTTAGTAAAGAAACCTGTAGAGGTAGTATTCCCGAAGTTATTTTTTGAATTTTGAATTGGTGGAGCGAGGTGGAATTGGCGGGGCGGCTAAATTTAGTGTAAGATTTTGTTTTTATTGAAATATATATTATCTTTGCAAAAAACATAGAGATATGAATGCGATAACTATACAAGCAACTATTAGTAATGCAGATTTTCCTATAATTCAACATCTATTTGAAAAACTTAAAATAAAAACTACTATTTTAGATACTTCCCCAATAGATAATAAGAAAAAAACTATCCCTACAGAAAAATCTATTCCTAATGAGGAAACCCATAAGGCTTTTGTAGAGATGAGAGAAAACAGACATTCTATAAAGGGAAATACTGATGTAAATCTAATGGTTAAAGATATTTTAGAAGAAGATGATGATTCTTCAATGTCTGAGAAAGAGTATTTTACAATGATTGATAGGGCAAGAGCAGAAAAAAAACACGAAATTAGTCGTGAAGATATGAGAAAGATGCTTATGGGAGGATTAAAAAATGAATTTGCAGCTAATGCATAGCAGTTATAACAGTAAAAAAGGAGCAAAATAAGTAATATAAAGTGCCTATTGTTTTTCTAATAGGCTGCTCAGTAACAATAAAAAGAGGATGTCTAACAAAAGATATCCTCTTTTTATTTGCATTTTGGAGTGTGACTGAGAATGTTTTGTTTTGTGAGGGCGATTTGCCAATCGCCC